>JAGOBP010000314.1 GCA_017999195.1 Thermoflexales bacterium | reverse complement strand
AGTGCATCGAGCAGATGCGCAGCGCCGGTCTGACGGTCGATACCCAGTTCGACATCACGCCCGAACAATTGATGACCGTCCTGCCGGACTACGACATCGCCGTGGTGCGCTCGCGCACCAAGATCCGCCAGCCGCTGATCGATGTCTGCCCCAACCTCAAACTGATTGTGCGCGGCGGCGTAGGCCTGGACACCATCGACGTGGAGTATGCGCGCGGCAAGGGCATCACCGTCAAGAACACGCCGCTGGCCTCCTCGGCCTCGGTAGCCGAACTCGCCATCGGTTATCTGTTCATGCTCGCGCGTTCCCTGTACAAAGCCAGCGCCACCATGAAGGCCGAGAAGTGGGACAAGAAATCGTTTGAAGGCGACGAGATCGGCGGCAAGACGCTGGGCATCATCGGGCTGGGCAATATCGGCTCGGAAGTGGCCAAGCGCGCTATGGTGCTGGGCATGAAAGTCATCGCCTATGATCCCACCTCCAAAGGCATCTTCGGCGTGCCCTTTGTCACGCTGGACGAACTGATCGCGCAGGCCGACTACCTTACGCTGCACTTGCCCAAGACCAAAGAATCCGCCAACATGATCGCCGCCGAGCAATTTGCCAAGATGAAGACCGGTGTGCGCATCATCAACTGCGCGCGCGGCGGCATCATCAACGAAGACGCCCTGTACGATGCGCTGGTCAGCGGCAAAGTGGCCGGGGCCGCGCTGGATGTGTTTGCGGCCGAGCCGCCCACCGATTGGAAACTGCTCAAACTGGACAACGTCATTGCCTCGCCGCACATCGGCGCGGCCACCAAAGAAGCCCAGACCCGCATCGGCGCGGAAGTGGCGCAGATCGTGGCCGAGTTCGCGCGGACGTCTGCCCCTCAACCGGAAATGGCCTGAGCAAAAACGCCAGCACCCTGAGCGGCGTGCCGCCGCCGTATCGCGGCGCGAAGTCGAAGGGGGCGGATCAAGCAAACTATGAAAACTTACCCCGACCTAGGCATTCTCATCCCGGAAGTCTATTTGCCCAAGCCCGGCGTGGACCTGCACAAATGGGCCGTCATCGCCGTGGATCAATTCACGTCGCAGCCGGAATACTGGGCGCAGGTGGAACAGATCGTCGGCGACGCGCCGTCCACCTTCCGCCTGACGCTGCCCGAAATCTATCTGGAAAAACCGGGCGAAGCCGAGCGCATTCAAGCCATTCAGGCGACTACGCGCCAGTACCTCGACGCGGGCATTTTGCAGCCGCACGCAGGCTTGATCTACGTGGAGCGCACGGCGGGCGGCAAGACGCGCAAAGGGTTGATGGTGTGCCTCGATCTTGAATGCTACGACTACACCAAAGGCTCGACTAGCCTCATTCGCGCCACCGAAGGCACGATTGTGGATCGACTCCCGCCGCGCATCAAAATCCGCGAAGGGGCTGCGCTGGAATTGCCGCACATCCTGGTGCTGATCGACGATCCTTTACGAACAGTGATTGAACCCATCGGCGCGGCCACCAGCCGATTGGAGAAACTCTACGACTTCGATCTGATGTTGGGCAGCGGTCACTTGACGGGTTATGCCGTGAATGATGCCGCGCTGGAAGACGGCGTGATTGCCGCCTTGCGCGGCTTAGCTCAACCGGAAACGTTCGCGCAGAAATATGGCCTGACACCCGATCAACCCGTGCTGCTCTTCGCGATGGGCGACGGCAATCACTCGCTGGCCACGGCCAAAGCCATCTGGGAAAAGATCAAGCACAGCGTTGGGCCAGATCATCCCGCCCGGTACGCGCTCGTCGAAATCGAAAACGTGCATGATGAAGGGCTGGACTTCGAGCCGATTCATCGCGTCTTGTTTGGCCTGAAGCGCGACTTATGGTCGGCGCTGAAAGAAACCTTCGGCGACACCATCACCTATGCACCCGCCGCCAGTGCCGACGACATGATCACGCGCGTGGACGCCGGACAGGTCGATCGGCAGTTGATTGGCCTCGTCACCGCTCAAGGCTGCGGCGTGATCGAAATCGCCCAGGCCAGTTCCAACTTGCCCGTGGGCACCATTCAGGCTTTTCTCGATCCGTTCTTGAAAGCGGGCGGCGCAGAGAAGATCGACTATGTGCATGGCGCGGATGTGACCGTTCGATTGGGCAGCCAGCCCGGCCAGGTGGGGCTGTATTTGCCCGGTATGCGCAAAGGCGACTTGTTCAAGACCGTCATCCTGGACGGGGCATTGCCGCGCAAGACCTTCTCGATGGGCGAAGCGCGCGAAAAACGCTTCTACCTGGAAGCGCGCCAGATTCGGTAAGTCCGCTAATCTCCCGAACAAAACATTCGGCCTCGAAAGTCACGGCGACTTTCGAGGCCGTTCTTTTGGCAACAACCCGGTCAAATTACGTCGGCAAGTGGAGCGTAAAAAGCGTGCCCCGGCCCACTTCGCTTTCGGCGGTCAACGTGCCGCCGTGGGCGTCGATGATCGATCGGGCGATGGCCAACCCCAAACCGGATTCGCCCGTCGTTTGTTGACGGGCTT
Organism: Thermoflexales bacterium; assembly: GCA_017999195.1. GTDB lineage: Bacteria > Chloroflexota > Anaerolineae > Fen-1058 > Fen-1058 > JAGOBP01. The sequence continues at coordinate 2,846 of JAGOBP010000314.1, read as the reverse complement.
GATCAGCCCGATAAAACCGCTCGAAAATATGAGGGAGTGCTTCGGGGGAAATGCCTGCGCCATCATCGCGCACGATCAGATCCACGCCGCCCGATCGGCCTGTCGCGCCCAACGTGATATGCCCGTTTTCAGGCGTATAGCGCAGCGCATTGGCCACGAGATTGCTCAGCACTTGCACCAGGCGGCCTTCATCGATGTTGAGCGCGGGCAAGGCGTCATGGGCTTCAACGCGCAGCGCGATGTGCTGTTGATCGGCGCGATGTTGAAACAGTGCGGCCACTTGATCCAGCACGGCACGCGGCTCAATGGACTGGCGATTCAAACGCAGTTCGCCCGCATCCGCCAGCGACAACGTGCGTAAATCTTCGACCAGTTGTTGCAAGTGCTGCACCTCGCCGTAGATCATGTCGAAGCGTTCGGGCGTGGGCGACAAGACCTGATCGCGCAGCGCTTCGACGTAGCCGCCGATGACGGTCAGCGGCGTGCGCAGATCGTGCGCGATGTCGGCCGTCATTTGCTGGCGCAATTGCGTGGCGTGCGCCAGATCGGCGCTCATTTGATTGAAGGCCTGTGCCAGTTCGCCCAACTCGTCTTTGGAATGTACCGTGACTTGCTGTTTCAGATCGCCGCGTGCCAAGGCCCGCGTGGCTGCGGTGAGTTCGCGCGTGGGGCGCGTGAGAGTGCGCGCCAGAAAAAGCCCTAAAACAAGGGCGATCAACGCTCCGCCCACAGCCGCGATCAATAACGATTGATTGACGCCGGTGAGATACTTCTCCTCGATGGGGCTGCGCACGGGCGTTTGCCCCGTCACCAACACCGTGCCCACCACTACGCCGCCCACTTCGAGGCCGATGCCTTTGACCAGCACGCCCTGCTGAATCTTCTGGCCGGACTGATAGTCGCCGCCGGGGATGATGACCTCGCGCGACTGATCGATCAGGGCAAAGGGCTGCGGATCGGGCGGCTGTGAGCCGGGTTGAGGCAGCGGCGGCAGCAAGCCTTGCTCGCGCAAGGCCACATCGACGTTGCGCCAGTTGCCGTGGCTGCGATAGAAATCGGTGGCAACGGCCACGAACTGCGCCTGCCGCTGATCGACGATGTAGTTGTTGAACTCGGTAGCCGTGGTGAACCACACAAACAACGCCGCCAGCCCGATGGCGATCAGGCTGACGAGCAAAAAGGCGAGGGTGAGTTTATGGGTGAGTTTCATGGTTTTATCGAATGTTCAGCCACCTCACGCCAAGCCGCAAAGATGCAAAGAAATGCTCAAAATTACCTGCGGCAAGGTCGTATCATTCTTGGCGGCTTTGCTTCTTTGCGTGAGATCCTTACTTCTCAACGGAGTCGGATCACTCCTGATGGAAACGATAGCCCACCCCAAACACCGTCTCGATGTAGATCGGCTTCGATGGATCAGGCTCGATCTTGGTGCGAAGGTTGCGGATGTGCACATCGATGGTGCGTTCGACGCCTTCAAACGTCGTGCCTTGCACTTGATCCAGCAGCACCGCTCGCGAGAACACACGCCCCGGCGAGGACATCAACACGGCCAGCAATTCAAACTCGGATGGCGTCAGGTTCACCGACACATCGTTCACCGTCACGGTGCGGCTGCCCTTGTCCAGTGTAATGTCGGCGGCGCGCAGCACTTCAATCGGGGCGGATGTGGCCGCGCCGCGCCGCAGCACGGCGTGAATGCGTGCCACCAACTCGCGCATGCCAAAGGGCTTGGTCACGTAATCATCCGCGCCCAGTTCAAGGCCCAGCACTTTATCGGACTCGTCCAGTTTCGCCGTCAGCAGAATAATCGGGGTGGCGTGCTCTTTGCGATACGCGCGGATAAATTCATAGCCCGTCATCTCCGGCATCATGATGTCCAGCAAGATCAGATCGGGCTTTTCAGTGCGCACCGTAAACAGCGCGGCGCGGCCATCATTCGCCAGCACCACGCGGAAGCCTTCGGCAGTGAGGTATTCGCGCACCAGCGTGCGCACGTTTGGGCTGTCATCGACGACCAGAATAGTTTTAGTCATGGGCTTATCAAGCATCCTGAGCGGAGCGGCGCTCTTTTCCGCCGCGTAGTCGAAGGAGGCGGATCAGGCCAGATTTCGCGGCGGCGACGCATCCTTCGACTCCACTCCGTTTCGCTCAGGATGCTTCAACGCGTTCTACAAAACTTTCGAGCAAGGTTCATTTTAGCATCAAGGCGCAAGAGTGTAGGTATAGTCAACTTGTCCATTTTGTTGATCGGGTTTCTCCGGCAAATACGTCCGCACATATTCGATCTTCACTTGTTCAGGCGTGACCGTCACCCGCAGATAGCCGGGGCTGCCCAGCACATCGCCGGAAACATAGCCATAATTGGCGGCGCTGTCCGTCGCGTTCGCGCGCGCCGAACTGGGCTGCGGCACGGCTTGATACACGATGCCATCCAACTCTTGCTTCACAAAAAGATGATCGTGTCCGTGAAAAACCGCCGTAACCTGATGGGCGACGAGCAATTGATGAATCGGCATCGCCCAACCCGATCGATATTGATCGAACCCCCACGTCCCGTCGACGTTCTGACCGCCCCACTCGAAATACGGTGCGGCCTCGACACCGCCGCGCCCGTCTTTGCCTTCGCCGCCGACGAGTTGATGAACGAAGACAAATTTCCATTGGGCATCACTCGTCTCGAGTGTTCGCTTCAGCCACGCGTATTGCTCGTCGCCTAATGTGCGAATCCAGTTATCGCCGGTGCCGCGCTGCGCCGGCGTGAACGTGTACGGATCAAGCACGATGAAGAGCGCCGCGCCCCACGTCCACGCATAGTAACTCTGCTGTGCGCCACCGCTATAAAACGC
>JAGOBP010000313.1 GCA_017999195.1 Thermoflexales bacterium | reverse complement strand
GAAGTCTACGCCGTGGTCAAAGCGTCCAACGTGATGCTGGCCGTAGACTAAGCCCACACCTGCGCACCGACTGCCGCGCCAGCAAATCGCTGGCGCGGCAGTCTTGTATTAGCTCAGCGACGCCGCGCCACCAGGCTGGCTACCGCCCGATGCCAGTTCTCTTGATTGATCCACCCCTCGCGATAGGTCACGATCTCCCAATCCTGAAACGCCGTGTGTAGTTCGCCGGGTTGCAGCAACTGCACCGGATCGATGTCTGGGCGGATATGCCGCATGGCCTGCGTCAGCGTTTCCATAATCAACACGCCACCCGGTTTCAGCGCCTGCCGATATACCGGCCACAACCGCCGATCGAGAAAGTAGAAATTCACGATCCCATCGAAAGTGGCGGGCGGTAAAGTGAAGTGCGACAGATCGACGACTGCCACGTTCAAACTTGTGCAGCGCGCCCTGGCTATCCGCACAGCGACTTCCGAAATATCCAGTCCAATGACGCGCAAACCGCGCGCCGCCAGATAAGTCGCATTGCAGCCCAGCCCCATCGCCACATCCAGGGCCAGGCCGTGTCGAGGCAGTGCCGCCGCTTGCTCGGTCAAAAACAAGCGCGGCGTGGCACGCACCGAACGCTCGGGCGTTTGATAACGCTGATTCCACTTCACGGCATCTTGAATCGACATGCGTTAACTCGCCGCGAATTCACGCCAAAGTCGATCGGCTTCAGACTGCGCTTGATCAACGCCCCCGATGGTGAGGACGTGCGCCCGCGGCCAGCGCTGCTGTGCCCGCAGCAACAACTCCGGGCGAATGACGACGATGCCCAGTCGATAAACGCCGGAATCGATCGCGCCTAACCCCGCCACCCAGCCTTGATCGCGCTCAAATTCCAGCACGCCCAACTCGTCGACGAGCAACACCTCGCAAGGCGTGCTTGCCCTCAAAACTTGATTCCCCCAGGCCAACGCATCCGCATCGAAGCGCCAGTACAATTCCAGCGGATAGTTCGCCGTTGGATTATGCGCGGCCAATTGCCGTCGCCGATTCGAACGCAGATCGATCACGTCGATGGCGACCTTCTGATCATTCACCAACACTGCAGGCGACAACACGCCCCCGATCGATCGTCTACTCGAGCGAGCCAGCTCGATCAATCGGACGCAGAAGGTCGTTTTGCCTGCGCCACGCTCACCCGTCACGATGATCAATCTGGATTCGCTCATGCGCTCACATCGTCCAGTAGCACCACCGGTCGATCATCCACCCGCACCAGCCGCACCGGTGTGCCATAAGTCGTCTGAAGATTGTCCGTCGTCAACACGTCGTCGAGCAAACCGCTCGCCAGCGTGCGGCCCGCGCGCATCATGATCAAGTAGCGAGCAATTGAGATTGCCGCTTCAGGATCATGCGTGGTGAAGATCACCGTCACGCCGCGTTCAGCCAGTTGGCGCAGCACGCGCAGCAAACGCCCTTTGTTGCTGAGATCAAGATGCGACGTTGGCTCGTCGAGCAGCAGGATGCGCGGCTGTTGCGCCAACGTGCGCGCCAGCATCACCATCTGGCGCTCGCCACCGCTGAGTTCCGTCACCGCGCGTTGCTGCAAGTCCGCCAGCCCCAGCGTGTGCAGCGCCTCCAGCGCGATTCGATAATCTTCATCACCCGGCATTTCCAACATGCCCAGATACGGCGAGCGGCCCAACAGCACGTATTCCAACACGGAGAAATCAAATGGAATGAACTCGGCCTGTGGCACCAGACCAATGAGGCGGCTCATCTCGCGGCGCGACAGATCGACTTGAGCCCGGCCATCGAGCAACACCTGCCCGGCGCGTGGCGGCAGCAGCCCCAGAATGACATGCAGCAGCGTCGTCTTGCCCGCGCCGTTCGGACCGAGGATGGCAGTGACTGCGCCCGGCGGTATTTCCAGCGACAGATCATTCAGCACGGTGCGGTGATCGCCATCATAGGCAAAGCGCAAGTTGATCAGTGAGATGATACCGCGCTCGTTCATGGTCGCACCTTCAGATTCGAGCGCATCATCAGGCCGATAAACAGCAGGGCGCCGATCAGAGACGTGAGAATGCCCAGAGGAATCTCGCCCGCCATCAGGGAGCGGCCCAGATCATCACACACGACGACAAACGCGCCGCCGATCAACATCGAGGCGGGGATCGTATACTGCGCATTCGCGCCGCACAATCGACGTGCCATATGAGGCACGATCAGCCCCACCCAGCCGACGATGCCCGCCACCGCTGTGACGCCCGCCGTCGCTGCGACGGCGCACAACAACAATAGGCTGCGCTCGCGGCCCGGCGCAGTGCCCAGCGAAAAGGCCGTCTCATCGCTCAACGACAATAAGTTGAGTCGCCAGCGCATCAGATAGATCACGATCAGCCCCGGCAGCACTAGCGGCAGGACGTACACCAGATCGATCCAAGTCACGCCCCATAATCCACCGAGCAGCCAAAACGTGATCTCGGGCAGCTGGGTCAGTGGGTCGGCCAAATATTTCAACACCCCGTTGCCCGAAGCGAACAGCGCCGAAACGGCGATCCCGGCCAGCACCAGCCGCAAGACCCAGCCGCCGAAATGCAGATGCCGCGCCAGATAGTAGGACAGCGCCAAGCCCAGCAGTGCAAAGACCGTCGCCGAGGCTTCGATCAACAACAGCGATGTGCCCAGCCACAGGATGCTCAAGGCCGCGCCAAAAGCCGCACCCTGGGTTACGCCCAGGAAGCCCGGCTCAACCAACGGATTGCGGAAGATCATCTGCATCACCGCACCAGCCGCCGACAGGCTCATGCCCAGCAGCAGCGCCACCAACATGCGCGGCAGACGCAAAGATAGGACCAGCTGTTGGGCCATGTCGTCTTGAAACAACAGTTGGGGCGGCATCCAGTACGGCTTTGGATACCGCCCAACGAAGGTCGACAAGATCAACACGACCAGCAAGCCAAGTCCCAGCCCCACAAACAAGCGCGTGAACGAAGGCCGAAGCCGATCGGGAGTACGCATCAGATTACGGGAGATTGCCGGTCAGAATCGGCACGACTTTCGCTTGAATATCGTCCAACTTCAGGCCATACAGGTCGGTGTAGAATCGCTCGACTTCTTTCATGATGTCAATGTCTTTCGTCTGATCAGGATGCATCTTTGTCGCCAGCCACAGCAAGCCTAAACCCCAGCGCGTGTCGGGTTGATCCCAACTGTAGAAGTCACCGGCAAAGCCAAAGATTTGATTGGCCTTAACCGCCTTCAAGGCGGCCCACTTGCTATCGGCCTTCAACTTCTCCACCACGTCCTTCGCATTGCTGTTGTACGCAATGATGTAAATCTGATCAGGATTCCAGGCGGCGATCTGCTCCAGGTTCACCACTTTCCAACCGCCCTTGTCGGACGCCTCGGTCCAGATCGGCTTGCCGCCCGCCAGTTCAACCATCATCGTCTGAATCCACGCGGCGGGTGGCACACTGAATGCGACTTCGCCGCCCTTATCACTGTATTGCAGCAAAGCAACGCTGGGTTTCTGCACGTCACTTAAGCCCGCCGCCATTTGCTTCACTTGATCGACGATGCCCTGATAATATGCCAACATTTGCGTGGCCCGATCGGGCGTGCCGAGGATTTGCCCCAGAAACGTAAGGTCGCGCGTATATTGTTCGGGCGTTTCCAGATCGACGTACACCACTGAAATGCCCAACTGTTCGAGCGGTTTGCCCAGCTTCTCGGCGGCCGAGCTCTTCAAGATAACCAGATCGGGCTTCAGCGGTGCGATCTGTTCCGCGCCGACGTTCGTTTCAAAGGCGGCCTTATCCGCCGCCGTGGGATCAATCACGGACAGGAAATTCTTCTTCGATTGGGTGCTCTGACCTACTGCGATTACACGTGGACCGACATCAGGAAACAGATAGGTCGCATCGATGCTCATGAAAAACGCCTTGCCTACAATGGCAATGTGCTCCGGTGTTTTCTCGAAGGTGACTTCACGGCCCAACGCATCGGTGATCTTGATCGCGCCGCCTGCCGGTGCAGTCGATGAGGCCGCCTTCGCCGGGATGAAGCCCCACTTTTGCAGCACAGCCTGACCTTGATCAGATAACACATATTCCATGAACTTCGCAGCGAGATCGGCTTGCGGCGCGGACTTCAACACCGCGATCGGATAAGTCGCCAGGACATTGTACTTGTCGGGAATATCCAGTTTGATCAGCTTGTCGGCAACCTGCGGGGTAACGTCCGAGGTATACACGATGCCGGCATCCGCTTCGCCGAGCTGCACCTTGGCGACGACCTGCTTCACGTTGTCCTCATATGACACGACGTTGGCGATCACTGTCTGCGAGAACGTCGCGCCAAAATCGGCGTTCATCTTGTCGAGCGAGGTGAGCGCATAGCCGCCGACCGGCACACTGGCTGCCGCCAGCACGATCTTTAAGCCTGACTTGCTCAGGTCTTTCAATTCTTGAATGCCGCCCGGATTATCTTTGGGAGCGATTACGGCTAGGCGGTTGCGGACGAACGTTTTTTGTGTGCCGCTAATGACCAACTCCGATTGAATCGCCGTGTTCATTTCCTTGGTGTTGGCCGAGGCAAACACATCGGCCACGGCGCCCTGTTCCAATTGGGTGCGCAGTTGTTGCGATCCGGCGAAGTTAAACTCAACCGTCACGCCGGAATTCTGCTGCTTGAATTGTTCACCGATTTCGTTGAAGGCGTCCGTCAGCGAGGCGGCCGCAAACACTGTCAACTTCGTTTCACCAGCCGGTGCGGCCGTGGGCGCGGGGGCTTGGGCGGGCGGTTGAGTCGGCGCAGGCGTCGTCGCCGGTGCGCACGCGCTCAACAACAGGCCTAACATCACAACGACAATGATGATCGTTGACAGCGAACGACTCCTCATGACATCCTCCTGAGTTTGGGCTACACGATCGTTCAACACAACAACAAAGGCCGCCTCAACGCGAGACGGCCCTGATCGACCTGATAGGTTGACCTGCCGTCTCCTTTCCAAAGATGCGGAGGTCGCAGCGTTTCCGCTGCGGCCCACGAAGCGCAACTGCGCCCCCTTCCCACCGGGAAGCACGGCCACGCGCCATAGACCAGGGTCGTTAGGCGTTAAGGCTCGGAGACCGTATTTAATTATCGCTATACTGAAATAGGATAACGCGGCCGCCCCTTGACGGCAAGTGACATTCGTCAGTAGTAACTCAGTGACTATACACCCAGTGGATAGATCAGTCGGGGACGCGACAGCAATTCTCAATATGGCGTGACTCTTGACACGGGCGTCAAATCGTGAAGGGTGTTGGTGCCCTTCAGCGGCACATTCCGGTCGGCATTTTTCGGATCAGGACGGCCTGATACCGCCTGTGGCAG
>JAGOBP010000312.1 GCA_017999195.1 Thermoflexales bacterium | reverse complement strand
TATCGAACGATGATCGCTTTCATCGCTATTTCTTGAAGATGGCCGAGGCCGTTGGGCATCGTGCGTGATTCGCGTCCGCACGACGCACCGCGCATGTTTATGATCCGACCGTTTGATCTCCGCGATCTGCCGCTGGTGGCTCAAATCGAGCACCAGGGCGTTCCCCTGTTTGCCGAACTGGCCCTCACGCGCCGGACGCGTCCGTTGCAAGCGGCGCTGGCCGGATTCTTTTCGCTGAACACACAGGGCGTGCGCAGCTACGTGTTGCGTGAAGGCAACGATGCCGAGAAGCTGAGCGGGTTGCTCCAGGTGCGCGATCGGGGCGACCGCAAGTACGCGGTGATTACGTATGTCGCGCCCGCGCTGCAAGCCAATCATCATACGGCCGAAATCTGGGGGCATTTGCTCGATCATACCGCGGCGCAGTCGGGCAAATTGGGCGTGCAGCACATGATTGCCGAAGCGCCGGAAGAGAGCGCGGCGATTGAGGTGTTGCAGCGCGCAGGCTACGCGATTTATCTCAGGCAGGATATTTTGCGGCTGGTGCGCACCCGATTGGCCATTCCGACCGACCCGATCATGCGGCCGTGCGAGGCGCGCGATCAATGGGGTGTGCAGCAGTTATATGCGAACACCGTGCCGCGTCTGGCGCAGTTGGCCGAAGGACTGCCGCGCCTGTATCGCACGGGGGCGGTGCGCGGCTACGTGCTGGAAGATCAAGCCGAAATTGTGGCCTACCTGCAAGTGCGGCGCGGGCCGGATGGGGCGTGGTTCAACGTGTTCATTCATCCGCGCGCCGAAGTCCGCGCGGTTCAGATCATCGAGTACGGCTTGAGCCTGTTTGGCCCCAACTGGAACGCGCCCATTTACTGCTGCGTGCGACGCTATCAAGAGTGGCTGCATCGGCCGCTGGAAGCGCTGGGTTTTGAGCCGTTTGGCGCGTCGGCCGTGATGATCAAACATCTGGTGAGTATGATTACTGAAGCGGAGCCGGTGAAGGTGCATGCGCTGGAGAGCCAGATCAAAGTAACCGCGCAAGCCGCGCCCCGTCGACCTTAACGTGCGATTCGATTTTACACGAGCGATTAACATGCCTGAACAACACATTACTGACGACCTGGATATTCTGTTTAATGTTTTGCCGCCGACGGTAGTCGATGCGGTGCGGCAGGCCAATGAGAACGGCAACCTGCTGGAAATCGTGCTGGATTTAGGCCGCAAGCCCGAAGCGCGTTACACCGATCGCGAGTTGACGCTGAGCGAGCAAGAAGTGACGCAGGCCGACATCGATTTAGTCGTGGCGCGTATCGGCGAATTCGACGCGGACAATCGCGCCGGCATGGAGCGCACCCTGCATCGCATCAGCGCCATTCGCAACCGGCGCGGGCACATCGTGGGTCTGACGTGCCGCGTGGGCCGCGCCGTCTTCGGTACGATCGACATTATCGAAGACATTGTCTCATCCGGTAAAAGCATGCTCATTCTGGGACGACCGGGCGTGGGCAAGACCACCATGCTGCGCGAAGTGGCGCACGTCTTGGCGGACGGCCACGCGCCGGAACGATCACGCAAGCGCGTGATCATCGTCGACACCTCGAACGAAATCGGCGGCGACGGTGACATTCCGCATCCGGCGGTGGGGCGCGCGCGCCGTATGCAAGTGCGACTGCCCAATTTGCAGCATGAAGTGATGATCGAAGCGGTGGAGAATCACAACCCCGAAGTGATCGTCATTGACGAGATTGGTCGCGAACTGGAAGCCGAAGCCGCCCGCACGATTGCCGAGCGCGGCGTGCAGCTGATCGGTACGGCGCACGGCAACACCCTCGATAATCTGCTGCTGAATCCGACGTTGTCTGATCTGGTGGGCGGCATCGAAAGCGTGACGTTGTCCGATGAAGAGGCACGCCGGCGCGGCACGCAAAAGACTGTGTTGGAGCGTCGCGCCCCGCCGACCTTTGATGTGCTGATCGAGATGCAGGAACGCCAACGCTTGATCGTCCATCACGACGTGGCAATGTCCGTGGATAATCTGCTGCGCGGCCGTCCCCTGGAAACCGAGCTGCGCTATCGTAACGAGCAGGGCCTTTTGCAGCGTGAGGCTGTTCGACCGCCCGCCCCGCCCAATGCGCGCGGCCGGCGCGATCGCAGTCGCGAACTGCCCGTTGAACGCGGCCGCGATTATCCCGCGACGCCCGAACGACCACAGGCCGATGAAGAGCCGGAAGAACAATCGGGTGTGAGCGAACTGGCGATGATTCCGGCTAGCACGCCGCGCGGCTCGCTCAAGCCGCTCAAGGCTTTTGCTTACGGTTTAGGTCGCAGCAAGTTGGAAGAAGCAGCGCAGCGTCTGCGCGTGCCGCTGAGCGTGGTGGGTGATTTGGACGAGGCCGATGTCGTGGTGACGGTGAAGAATTACTATCGCAAGCGTCCCAAGATGATCGGCGATGCGGAGAAACACGGCACCACGGTGCACGTCTTGCGCGCCAGCACGGCCATGCAGGTCGATAAATTCCTGAGCGATTTGTTTGGCCTGACCAGCAGTGATACGGATCCGTATTCGATTGCGATGCACGATGTGCAAGAGGCGATCCAGCGGGTGACCACCGGGACCCGATCGGTTGATCTGACCCCGCAGCCCCCGCATATCCGCCGCATGCAGCACGAGTTGATCCGCGAAGCGCAGTTGATTTCGCATTCGTACGGGCGCGAACCGTATCGGCGCGTGCGAATTTACCGCGAATAGCCGCACTCGATCATGAGCTTATTCATCACGTTTGAAGGGCCGGAAGGCTGCGGCAAGACCACACAGATCAAGTTGCTGGCCGAGGCGTTGACGGCGCGCGGTTGCGATGTGCTGAGCCTGCGCGAACCGGGCGGCACGTCGATTGGCGACCAAATCCGCGAGGTGCTGCACGACCTGCGCAATACGGAGATGCACGCGCGTGCGGAGATTCTGCTGTATAACGCGGCGCGCGCGCAGATTGTGGAGCAGCGTATCAAGCCGCATTTGGCCGCGGGTGGCATTGTGTTATGCGATCGGTTTGCCGATAGCACGCTGGCGTATCAAGGCTACGGGCGCGGGCTGGATCTAGCCGATGTGCGGCACATCGTGGCCTTTGCGACGCAGAACCTGAAGCCTGATCTCACGCTGTATCTGGACATCGATGTCGAGGCTGGACTCGCGCGACGCCGCATCGGCGGCGGCGAGTGGAATCGCATGGACGACCAGACGGTGGAGTTTTACCGTCGGGTGCGCGAGGGCTATCGGGCGTTGATGGCCGAAGAGCCGCAGCGTTGGGTGTCGATCGATGCGGCGCGCAGTGTGGCTGAGGTTCAGCGGGATGTTCTGGCCGAAGTGGAGCGAAAATTGACGGCAAGATAGCGGGACAGAGAGATGGAGTGAGAAAGAATTTTCTCTCCATCCCTCATTCTCTCTATCGTTCCGTCTTACAGGTCATCAGGCATACCCATGCCCATACCGCCGCCGGCGTCCCCGCCGCCCATGTCGCCCAGTTCGGGCATGGACTTTTCAATGGCTTCGGGGTCTTCGCCTTTTTCCAGGCGGCTGACCACTTCGCCGAATTCCGGGCCAAGGTCTTCGCCGGTTTGATCGGCCATGCGCCGCATCATGCGGCCCAGCGAACGCGGATCGTTTTCGTTGACGTCGTCAAACATCGATTCGTCGAGGTCGCCGGCGTCGCCAGAGGCACTGGTCGTGCCGCGAATGACCCGCACTTTGGAGATGAGGCGCGTCAGGTGTTGGCCCTGGCAAATGGGGCAGCGCGCCTCGGCATGATTGACGACGGAAAAACTGCGAAAAAACACTGACACTTTCTTTTTGCAATCGCCGCAGCGATATTCATAAATAGGCATGGTTGCTCCGAAAACGTGGTGCGTGTTGCGTGGTCCGTGACGTGCAACGAATGTTACGCAGTACGGATTACGCATTAGGATTGATTATACACGAGGCACAACATCTTGACTCAACTTGATCCCTATCATCGGCCGGTTACGCCGCTCTTGATCGTCATCTCCGGCCCGTCGGGCGTGGGGAAGGACAGCGTCTTGCATGGTCTGAAGCAGCAAGGCTTGCCCTTCCGTTTTGTGCCGACGATGAACACGCGTCCGCGCCGCGCCAATGAAGTGGACGGCGTCGATTACTATTTCGTAACCACCGAGCAATTCATCTCCATGTTGGAACGGGGCGAACTGCTGGAACATGCGGTGGTTTACGGCGACTACAAAGGTATCGCCAAACAACCCATCCGCGAGGCGCTGGCCTCTGGGCAAGATGTGATCTTGCGCGTGGACGTGCAGGGCGCGGCGACCATCAAGCGGCTGATACCGCAGGCGATTTTTATCTTCCTGGCGACGGGCAGCGAAGAAGAACTGGTGGAGCGGTTGTCGCGCCGCAAGACCGAGACGCCGGAGAGCCTGCGCTTGCGCATCGCCACCGCGCGTGAAGAGATGCACCGTATCTCCGAATTTGACTACGTGATCGTCAATCACGAAGATTGCCTGGACAAGACCGTGCAAAGCGTGATGGGCATCATCCGCGCCGAGCATTGTCGCGTGCTACCCCGGACGATTTCGCTGTGAATCCAATGGACGCTCCGCCTCCGTTTGTGCCGCAATCTGCGCCGCCGCCCGCGCCGCAACCTGCGCCGTTGCGTCTGCCGCTGTCGCGGCCGCGCCTGGTCTATGCCCTGATGGTCATCATCGGGCTGGTGTTCGTGCTGGAGGAACTATCGGGTGGAAGTCAAAACTCGCGCGTGCTGGTTAATCTGGGCGCGAACTATGCGCCGCGTGTCGCCGCCGGTGAATACTGGCGTTTGTTTACGGCTAATTTTCTGCATATCGGCTTTTTTCACGTTGCCATGAACGGGTATGCGCTGTATGTGCTGGGCCAGGAAGCCGAAGCGATTTATGGCTCGGCGCGGTTTTTGGTGATCTTTCTGCTGGCGGCTTTAGCCGGGGCTATTGCGAGTTTCGCGTTTACGTACGGCCTATCGGCGGGGGCATCTACCGGCATCTTCGGCTTGATCGGCACCATGATCGCCTACTTTGTGCGCAATCGAAAGGTGTTTGGTGCGATGGGTCGCAGCCGCTTGAATAATCTGTTGTTTGTGGCGGCCATCAACGTGGTCTACGGTTTGAGCGTGCCCGCCATCGACAACTGGGGGCATGCGGGCGGTTTGCTGGGCGGCTTGCTGCTGGGCTGGCTGTTGTGCCCGTTCTACGAAATCGAGACGGCGGCGGACGGGTCGCGCCGCGTGATCGATCGGAATTCATTGCAAACCGAATGGCTGGGTGTGGGCCTGGTGGTGATTCTATTGATCGTGGCCTTTGTCGCTGCCCTGAGTTTTCCCCGTGCTTGATCGATGATCAAC
>JAGOBP010000311.1 GCA_017999195.1 Thermoflexales bacterium | reverse complement strand
GTGCGCAAGGATGGCTTCGTTTGCTTCATCCCTGTGGTCGGTTATGTGGATAAACACGCGCAAATCTGGCTTTGCAAGTTGGATGTGTCCACCCGCGTGAGAATCCATCGCGCGCAGTAGCGCGGTACGAACTCCGAGCCTTTTGAATTCCGGATGAACGTATACATCGCCGCAAAGGTCGCAATGATCTCTTACATTGAAAAGCCCTTCATAGCCGACCACCCGCCCGTCGCGGGTTTCAACCAGGCAGGCATCCTGCTCCAGATTGAAGCCTTCGTATTTCCATTCATTGGCCAAATCCTCCGGTGTATAGGCCACAGTGGTGTCGCCCTTCGCTTCGCAAATCTCGTAAATGAGACGCGCGACAGCGGTTAAGTCATCCCAACGGACGGCGCGCAAAGCGAGTGAGGCGTCCAGACTGGTTTCATTGGATGCGAGTGGTGGTGTCATTGTCTTTTCTCTGGTTTGGGATGGCGGGTAATATCGCGCCTTAGCATTAGCTCGCTGTAGACCTGTCCCTGTCAGCATAAAGCACAAACTCCCCGCGCGCATCCAGCACGTGGGGAGTTTGTGGCTTAAGCCAGGTGGCTGATTTTTCTACATCAGGTGACCAGTTTCCGCTGAAGGGCGACGGCGATGGCCTCGCCCCGATTCGAGACCTCCAGCTTGGCGAGGATGTTGCTAATGTGTACCTTCACCGTCGCCCGGCTGATGCTCAGCCGCTCAGCGATCTCAGGGTTCGACAGGCCCTTGACCAGCAGCGCCAGGACATCGCGCTCGCGGCTGGTTAGGTCCACACCCGGTGCTGGTTCGATCACCGCCGGCTGAATCAACGCCTCGATCGCTTCGGTCGCCAGGCTTGAACGTCCCGCGCACGCGGCCCGAATCGCAGCGGCCACATCCGCACCGGTCGCATTCTTCAATAAGTAGCCAATCGCGCCGGCCTGCAAAGCATTTTGCACCAGTTCTTTTTCGGCAAAGCTGGTCAACGCGATGACGTGCACTTGCGGCCACTGTTTACGGATTAGGCGCGTCGCCGCCACCCCGTCCAGTTTAGGCATCATCAAGTCCATCAGGATCACGTCGGGCTGAAGTTGCTCGCACAGCTGTACCGCCTCTTGACCATCGCGGCCCTCACCTACCACTTGCACATCGGCCTCGTTTTTCAGGTACGTCATCAGACCCCGGCGCACCATACCGTGATCGTCCACAATCATCACCCGGATTGGATCAGAATCACTCATGCCATCTCCTGTTGTTCCTGCCAGATCACCGTGAGTCGCGTACCATGTCCCGGTTCGCTCTCGATCGTCAGGCTCGCGCCGATCGAGTCTGCGCGCTCCCGCATGATATTCAGCCCCAGATGCTCCGCAGCCACCGCGTGCTGATCGAAACCGCACCCATCATCCTGGATGCGCAACTCCGCCCGCCCGAGCGGCCCGCGCCGCAAATCGATGGACACCTGCTGCGCGCACGCATGCTTGGAGATGTTATTCAACGCTTCCTGCGCGATGCGATACAGGGCGATGTGAACGGGCGCAGGCAAATTGCAATTGCCTTCCACCGTCACCGTGATCGGTAGGCCGTCTCGCCCAGTAAAGGCTTCGGCCAGCTGACGCAGCAAATTGCCCAGATCAGCCTCGACCAGCGCTGCCGGACGCAGTTCCAATAACAGGGTGCGCATTTCAGCCAGCGCGCCGCGCGTCAACTGGCGCAACTCTTGCAAGAGTTGTTGGCCTTCCGCCGCATCCCGTTTCCATGCCGTGGGTAACGCTTCCGCCACCAGGCTGGCCGAAAAGAGCGACTGCGTGACCACATCGTGCAAATCACGCGCCAGCCGGCTGCGCTCGGCCGTGACAGCCTTATCCAACTCGCTTTGCCGCAGCGCCTCTTCGGCCCGCAACCGCTGTTCGATTTCCTGCTGCAATTCGGCGGTGCGCTGCGCCACCTGCGCCTGCAATTCGCGGCGCTGCGTCTCGATGCTCTTGACCCGCAGCCGATAACCGCCGATGAGGCCGCCGATCACCAGCAGCCCGATCGCACCTCTAAACCACCACGTCTCCCAGAACGGCGGCACAATCGTGATCGTGAGGGCGGCGCCTTGTTCGTTCCAGACCCCGTCTTTATTCGACGCTTTGAGCCTGAGCGTGTACGTCCCGCCGGGCAGATTCGTGTAGCGCCCAAATCGCTGTGTCCCACTGGCGTTCCAGGCTTGATCGAAGCCGTCAAGTTGATAGGCATATTGATTCTTTTCGGGCTGCGCGAAACTCAGCGCCGCAAACTCGAATTCAAACGAGTTGTTCGGCCACTGGAAGGTTATGGCCCGAAGATTTTCAGCGGCTAGATCGTGTGTCACCGGGTTGCCGTTCTGGGTGAGTGCGGTCAGAATCACCGGCGGCAAATAGGGATTGTCGCGCTTGATCTGATCCGGGTAGAAGCTGTTGAATCCATCAATGCCGCCGAAAAACAGTTCGCCATCGACGCTCTGGAAGAACGCGCCCGCGTTGAACTCGTTGCTTTGAAGTCCATCGCTCGCGTCATAGTTCTCAAAAGTATTGGCGCGTGGATCAAACCGCGTCAGTCCTGCGTTGGTGCTTAACCAGAGATAACCCTGCTCATCCTCTAAGATGCCATACACCAGATCATTCGGCAAGCCATCTTGCTGCGTAAACTGAGTAAAGGTCTCGGTGGCCGCATCAAACCGATTGAGACCGCCCCAGGTCCCCACCCATAGCACGCCCGATCGGTCCTGCAGGATCGACTGAACGATGTCGTGGCTCAGACTCTGTGGATCAGCTGGATTGGCCCGATAGCGAACGATTCGCTTGGCCGTTTGATCCAACTGTACGAGACCTTCACCGCCTGTCCCGACCCAGAGTGATCCGGCTTGATCTTCATAGAGGGCTTTGACGTAACTGGTGCTCAAACACAGATCGCACCACTCGCTTTGATAGGGGACAAATCGCCCGGCCTGGCGATCGAGGCGTTGCGGCCCGGCCCCGCTGGTTCCGATCCAGAGCGTGCCGTCACGATCTTCATAGATCGACAAGATGAAACCTTGAAGCGGCCGCGCTGAATCACCCGGCGTGATCGGGTAATGGCTGAAGCGCCCGGTGGCGCGATCGAACCGATCGACCTGTCCGCCATTCATCCCCAGCCAGAGCATCCCCTCGTGATCCTCCCGAATGACGCGGATGACGTTGTTGCTCAGGCTGTTGGGATCGGCCGGATCATGTCGATAGTGTGTGAACTGCCCCGTCGAACGATCGAGCCGATCCAGCCCGCCGCCACTCGTTCCGATCCAGAGGAGGCCCTGCTGATCCTGATAGATGGTCCAGACCGAATTTTGGCTCAGGCTATTGGCATCATTGGGCCTGACTTGATAAAGCGCGAAGGCGGCCGCAGATCGATCGGCCGTGGCCAGTCCGCTGGCCGACGTTCCAATCCAGAGTATGCCTCCGCGATCTTCATACAGGGATAAGATCGAGTTATCACTCAGACTATGCGGGTCACTGGGATCATTTTGATAACGAATAAATTGCTCACGGTCTCGATCGAATCGATTAAGCCCTCCGCCAAAAGTGCTCACCCATAATGAACCGGCGCGATCTTCGTAGATTGTTTGAACGACATTCTGGCTCAAACTATGCGGGTCATTGGGATTGTAGCGGTAATGCGTAAAGCGCCCCGTTGCGCGATCGAATTGATCGAGACCACTGCCCGCTGTTCCAATCCACAGCCGCCCCGACTGATCTTCGAGCACCGTCGTGACCGCATCGTTGCCCAGACTGTTTGGATTACCGGGTTCGTGCTGATAGTGCGTGAAGCGCCCGGTGGATCGATCAAACCGATCGAGACCGCCGCCGTCCGTTCCAATCCACAGCGCGCCCGCCTGGTCTTCATAAATGGCCCGGATAAAATTGCTGCTCAGACTATCCGGGCCACTCTGTTGATAGCGCGTGAAGCGTCCAGTGACGCGATCAAACTTGTGTAGTCCTCCGCCATTCGTTCCGACCCAGAGCGTGCCCTCGCGATCGGGATATACCACTCGAATGAAATTGGTCGTCAGGCTGTCGGATGTTGAGCCGGCTTGATAATGAATAAACTTGCCGGTGTTCCGATCGAATCGATCCAGCCCGCCGCCATCCGTTGCGATCCACAGCCCGCCATCTTGGTCTTCTGCCAGCGACCAGATATAGTTGGCGCTGAGGCTGTCTGCATCGCCGGCGCGGTGCCGATAAATCGTGAAGTTGTAGCCGTCATATCGATTCAAGCCGTCCTGCGTCCCGAACCACATGAAGCCGTAACGATCTTGCAGGATGCAGTTGACCGTGCTCTGGCTGAGACCCTGCTCCAGTGAAATCCGCTCAAACCTGAGGGGTTGATCTGGGAACGGCTGAGGTGCCAGCGACGCGGCCGTCAAGGATTCGTGGGCCGTTGCACCTTCAGTCGATGGCGGGGGTGGCGTGCCGGCATTGCAGGCGGTTGCCAGCAACGCGATCAACACGAGCGCACTTAACCAGAGACCGGTGAAGACGTGGGCAAGTATATGACTGCGGGGGAGGAGCATCATGACTCGTTTGAGCGCAAGCTAGTGTTCGAGTCATTCTAAGAGCGAGCGAGACAAAAGTCAACGCACCTGAAAAACCGGCGTATGCTGGCCGCGAATGGGGCTACCGTTCTGAAATGGGCAGAGTAACCTCACAAAACAAAAAGTCTTCCTGCTCAACACAGAAAGACTTTACTTAAAGTTACGGACCCGACGGGCGTCCGGTAAGCCAATAGTAAAAAATCCTCGATAAGCCTCTGGACTCACGAGCCTTGCTCATTTTTGAGCGAGGCTTTTTTGTTACCTCGCCATTGTACCAAACCCAAATTTGAAACGCAAGTCCAATCCACGAAAGGATGATACTGCCATGAACCACGCCTCCAGCCCGGCAACGACCGGGCATCAACTCCTGACCCTCGCGCAAGTGGCCCATCGCATGAACGTCTCGCGCCGCACCGTCTTCCGCTGGATCGAAAGCGGCGCCCTGCCCGCCGTCCGGCTGGGCGCGGTGATCCGCATCGAGCCGGCCGACCTCGACCGCTTGATCCAAAACCATCAGGTTCAGGCCAGCGCTGCGCCACGGACGGGCACGGCTTCAGGAGTGACCGCATGACCACGCCACCGCCCGCCAAGAAAGCCAAAGAACCCGCAGCGCCGAAAGGCCCGCCCAATCGTTGGGGAACTTCCTCGGCTCGATTCTTCGCCCGGCTCGAAGGCGAACTGATCCGCATTCACTTCGAGAATGGCGAAGTCTTGACCGGCAGTCTGATGGGCTTGGATCTGTTCGACCTCTTCATCGAAGTTGACGGTGTCACGCGATTGATCGCCAAACACGCCGTGGCTTGGATC
>JAGOBP010000310.1 GCA_017999195.1 Thermoflexales bacterium | reverse complement strand
GTGCCGGGCGCGGCGCGGATGATCTGCTGCCACACATCGGCATCGGTGGAATCGAGGCTGATAACTAAACGATCAACGGCGGGCAAAATCGCTTCGTGCTTGTCGAGCAGACTGGCGTTGGTGAGTAAGGTAATGTGCTTGAAATGCAGATCGTGCTTCGCACTGAGCAACAGCGTGTCGATGTCGGGATGCAAGAGCGGTTCGCCGCCGGTCACGATCAGCCGATCGATGCCCGAACGGATCACGCTTAAGACACGCTTGGCCTGATCGAGATTGAGTTGCGCTTCGGCCTGGGCATTGCGCCGCGCGCCAAAGTATTCGCAATAGGCGCAGTTGAGGTTGCACTGCGTCGTGGCGTAGTAGGTGACCACGAGCGGCCTTAAGGCGCGATCGTTGCGGGCGAGTTTGGTCAGGTTGATGAGATAGTTGGTGGTTGCAGTCGGCATGAGGTGATGAGAATCTTTCTCACGCTAAGCGGCAAAGCAGCAAAGAAAATCTCAAAGTCTTTGCTCCTTGGCGACTTGGCGTGAGATGGTTTAGGGCGTCCTAAAGGTCTGCACCGGGCCGTGCCATAGGTCGCTATCGGCGTTGATTTCTTGAAAGTGATTGTCCGTATAGCGGCCAATGATCAGTCGCCAGAAGACTTGCGCTTCGATATTTTCCGGGATTTCGCCCACTTCCCACACGCCGTCGAATTTGTTGAACAAGCGCACGGCCACTTGTTCGCCCAGCCCCTGCCGCCGATACTTGCGCATGATGAAAAATTCGTCCATCAAGTAATGATTCTCGATGGCGGGATTGAGGTAACTGCCGCGCGCGATCCACGCGAAGCCCGCCCATTGCTCATCGACGCGCACGAGCCAGACTTGCAGCCGATCGTCCGGCCACGGCGTCAGAAAATTGTCGCCGGTCCAGTAGCCGTCGTCGCCAATGTCGGACTTCGTCATCGGGCTGAAGTCGTGGCAATACAGTTCGTACAATTGGCGTACCAGGCGGCGATGTTGTGCGGTGGCACGGATGAGGTCAATACGCATGGTGTTAGTCGATCAGGCGGCCGTACAGCCACCAGCAAGTATCTTGTGGAAAGGCCGTTTTCAAGCGGTCATCCCAGACAAATGCGCCCGGGTGCAGCATCGGTAAGAGCCGCGCGTCGAGGCGCGAGAGCCGCGCACGATTGGCGGTGGGCAAGTCCGTGCCCAGCGTTTGCGCCAGCAAATAGGCTTTGGCGCGCGTGCGGACTTCGTGCGGATAATACCCGGCCACATCGGCGGGCTTGCGCTGCGCGTCGTCGAGAAAGGTCGTCCACGCGTCGAGGCGGCTGTTGAATTCGCGCAGGGCCTTGCTGGCGTAGGCGGCCGGTCGGTCGCCGCGGATCCGATCGAGTTGGTGGCGGATCGCGGGCAGGGCCGCGACTTGATCGGACGAGAGATCAGCGTGAGCGGCTTCGGCTCGCACCAACGCTTCCAGCAAGCCGCCAATCGTCAACTGCGGCATTTTAGTGCCCAACGGATTGTTGGGCGCGATGGACCAGTACAGCACATCGGCGCTGAGATAGGCGTCCAATTCATCCGTCAGCCAGCGTGCAATGGTCCAATCGGTGAGAGCGTCGAGTTTGGGAATGGTCATGGCTGTGGCTCCCTTCTGCGTGACGGTCATTCTACGCGGGGATGGCCGCGGCGTCAACCGATTGACCTGCCACTGGTTATCGCATACAATCGGTGTTAAATCAGTGCGAAGGAAGTCATTTCTCGATGGGTGCTACGCCGTTTAAGACCTCAGGCAGTGTGATACCAAGTGAGTTTTTTGGCCGGACCGAGACGATTCGGACGGTGGTCCGCGGCTTGCGCACGCCGGGCAATGTGGCGGTGGTTGCGCCGCCGCGCGCTGGCCGGAGTTCGCTGCTGCATTTGCTCTTCACCAATTATCATATGGCCGAGCCTGACGCGCGGTTGTGGCTGATTGATATGCAGACGCTCAACACGCTGCCCAACCTGATTGAAGAGATTTTCATCGGGCTGCGCAACGAGTCGACCGATTATTCGCTGGCCGCGCTGGCGAAAGGGCTTAAGAACTGGACGCAGCGCGCCGTGTTTTTCCTGGATAATGCCGATCGGTTTGCCGCACCGCCGTTTGACGATGAGGCCCTGCTGGCGCTGTTGGCGTCGCACGTGCAGACGCCGCATCTATCCTTATGCGTGGCGTTGAAGTCGCCGCCCGATCAGGTCTTTAAGCGACACTTGGGGCGGCAGTTGCACAGCCTGTTTATTCAATGTGAGTTGCCGCCGTTTTCTGCCGAAGATTCGTTTCAGTTTATCGGCCAACGCTTGCAATGGACGGGGATTGATTTTGACGGCAATGAGGTTGCCCAGTTGCATGAACGCAGCGGTGGCATGCCGTACGAACTGCAACGTCTGGCGGCCGCGCTGTTTAAACAAAAGCAGGCGCTGCAACAGCACCAGCGCGACTTGGACGAGATCGATCAACTGGGAACTCATCGTCCGCTTCACTAATGTGTAATCTTGCCCGCGTCCGGCGGGCCGTGGAGGATTTCCGATGGCTCAATTATTTGAGCACTGCAAATTGGTGGGCACGCAAATCGTGTATCTGGGGCGCACGGGAGTGTTTGAAGACAAAGGCGATCGCTCGGCGAATGAAGCCGCGGCCTGGGATAAGTTGGAGAAAGACGGCTGGGAGTTGGTTTCGGTCGTAGCCGATGCCGAAGGCAAACTCGTGCCCTTTTTCAAACGCTCGCTGGCAGGCAAGAAATAACCCGATTGTTCCATTAAACGACAACGCCCTCACATTTAGCGAGGGCGTTGTTTGATCATACCAGTTGATTTACCGCTGAACCAAACCGCGTATTTCCTGCAGCCGATTTCGCCACTGCTGCTTCCACGACGTGCCGCGCAAGCGCCACGTGCCGATCAGGCCGTAGGGCACGAACAGCACGATCAAGATAAAGACAATCCCGAAGATTAGCGGCCAGCGCGGGCCAAACCAGATGTTGAGGAAGTAGCCCATCAATTGCAGCACGCCCGCGCCCAACACTGGCCCTACTAACGTGCCCGCTCCGCCGATGATGGTCATCACCAGCGCATTGATCGTCGTGCCGGTGCTCAACATCGTCGGGTTGGCGTTGAGATTCCAGATCGCGTTCATCGACCCGGCCAGCGCCGCCATCACGCCCGCCAGCGTCATCGCGATCAACTTGTAGACGAAGGTGTTGTAGCCGATCATCTGCGCGCGATGTTCATTCTCGCGCACGGCTACCATCACGCGGCCCGTCGGCGACTGCACCACGCGCCGCATGACCAGATACGCGATCACGCAAAAGGCCAGCGCCAGCAGATAGAACGTCAGGCGTTGATCAGTGGGACTCATCCAGGCGGGCACGGGGATGCTGTGCAAGCCGTCCTCTGCGCCGGTATATTCGCGGAAGTCGGTGGCTTCCGACAGGATGAAAAACATCTGCGCGAAGGCTAGTGTCACCATCGTGAAGTACACGCCGCGCACGCGCAGCGACAGCACGCCGATGATCAGACTTTGAATCAAAGCCACGCCAATCACCGCCAAAATTACCTGCCCCAGCGGCCAACTTTCGTGCTTGAGCAAAATCCCGGTGACGTACGCGCCGGTGCCAAAGAACATCGCATGCCCAAATGACAGGATGCCCGTAAAGCCCATCAGCAGATCGTAACTCATGGCGAATACGGCCAGAATAAAGACCTGCGCCAGCATGCCCTGCCAGAACTTGGGCGTGCCCGCATCGATGGGTTCGCCCGTCAGCAGCGACAGCACGAACGGAAAGCCAATGAAGCCGATGATGGTGATGAAGAAGGCGGAATTGCGTTTGATGAAGGTCATGAGTTATGCCAACACAGCCTGCGTACTGCGTGATGCGTACTGCGTAAGAAACACCATTACGCAGTGCGCATTCCGAATTATTCCTTTTTCCCGAACAACCCCGCCGGTCGAATGAGCAGCACCAGCGCCATAATCAACACGGTTGAAGCGCGCGCGATCGACGGTGAGAACTTGATCGCTTCGGTCATGCCGGGCAGTTGAACACCCGATAGCACGAACTGATCCCCGAAGGCACGCGCCAACCCCACCAGCAGTGCGCCAATCGCCGCGCCGGGATAACTGCCCATGCCGCCGATGACTACCGCAATAAAGCCTTGAATCAGCAGTTCCTGCCCGATGCCCAAGTTCACACCCAGGAAGGGGGCCGCCGCTACGCCGCCCAACGCCGCCAGACCTGCGCCCAAGGCAAAGACGGCGGTGAAAACGCGCCGCACGTTGATGCCCAATGCCTGCACCATGTCGCTGTCTTGCACACCCGCGCGGATGATCATGCCCAGGCGCGTGCGCCGCAGCAACACGCCCACGGCCACAAACACGATCAAGCCCAGCAGGATGATGAACATGCGGTAACTGGGGAAGGGCCGCCCCAGCACATCGATCGACGCGCAGTTGTTGCTGAACCACGAAATCAAATCGGGTGACGGGCAGGCCTGGCCGCCGCCGTTAAACAGGTCGGGGATGTCCATGTAGAAACCGGCCGGTCCCCAAATACTCTTCACGACTTCCGTGCCCACATACACCAGGCCCAGCGTGACCAGCACCTGATAAATCGGGCGGGCGTACAGCGGGCGAATCAAGCCCCATTCGATCAACGCACCCAGCGCCGCGCCACTCAACGCGCCGACGATCAAGGCCAGCACAAAGCGCGCATTCGATGGCAAACCCAGGATGAACTGCTCGCCCCCCAGCCGCAACGGCGTCATCACAAAAGCCAGCGCGATGAAGGCCACGGCGAAGATCAAATTGCGCCGCGATTTGCTGCCCGCCCGCTCGATCAAGTAGCGGTGCTGGCGCGTGTACGTCGCCGCGCCGATTAACAGGCCCGCCAACGCCAGAGCGATCAATCGGTTGAAGAAAATACTATCGGGTGCTTGCGCTTGCGCCGTCGCGATTGCGCCACCGGCGACGGTGGCATCACTCGCCGCCAGCGCGATCAAATCGAAGCCGCCAAAACCGACGATAGCCACAACGATC
Organism: Thermoflexales bacterium; assembly: GCA_017999195.1. GTDB lineage: Bacteria > Chloroflexota > Anaerolineae > Fen-1058 > Fen-1058 > JAGOBP01. Next base: position 374 of record JAGOBP010000310.1, on the reverse strand, counting down.
GCGCCCACCCACAACCCGATCAATATCACCCGCTCGACGGTGAGCGAGCCGTTACCGGCGCGTTTCCACGCAATCTTGGCCAGCGCCGTGCCGATGATGGTGCCGCCCGCGATGACAAAGGCCAGGGGCAGGGTGTTGAGCAGCATGCGGGGATTGGCATACATCGTATAGCCGACGTACGCACCCAGCATGAACAACAAGCCGTGCGCAAAATTGAGCACGTCCATCAAGCCGAAGATCAGCGATAGGCCGGACGTGACCAGGAAGTACAACGCGCCTAGCGTCAGGCCGGACAGCATGATGCTGGCGGCGACCTTGGGTTCGTAGCGGCCGGCCATCAACACCACCAGCGCCAGAATCACGGCCAGGGTGAT
>JAGOBP010000309.1 GCA_017999195.1 Thermoflexales bacterium | reverse complement strand
CACATCAGATTCGCGTGCACTTTGCGTGGCAGCATCATCCGCTGGTGGGCGACATCATCTATGGTAAGCGCACGCCGCACTTTGAAATGACGCGGCATTTTTTGCATGCGGCCTCGCTGGCGTTTACGCTGCCCAATGGCGAAGCGCGCACGTTTTCGTCGCCGCTGCCGATCGAGTTGCAGCAGATTCTGGATCAATTGACAAACGCTGAAAAATAAGGCAAAATCGCAGTCGAACCGATGTTCTAAAGGAGACTCTCATGCGCGAACTCACCGTGGCCGTGGTGCAAATGGCCGTGAAATTCAACGATGTGGAAGCCAACCTGGTGGCGATTTCAGAATGGATTCATCGCATTTCCACCGAGCAAAAAGTTGATCTGATCGTTTTCCCCGAACTGTGCACGACGGGTTATGAATGCGGCGTACGCTTTACAGACTTTGCGCAGCGCGTGCCGGGACCGTCGTCCAACCTCATCGCGCAGCGCGCCAGTGATTTTGGCGTACACGTCGCGTTTGGCATGGCGGCCAAAGAAAAAGTGGAAAGCATCATCTACAATGCGGCCGTGTTGGTGGGGCCAGACGGTGACTTGGTGGGTGATTATCGCAAGGTGCATTTGAAGGGCGAGGAACGACTGGCGTTTCGCGCGGGCTTCAAATTCCCGTTGATCGAAACCGATTTCGGCAATGTGGGTTTGATGGTCGGCTGGGACCTCGCCTTCCCCGAAGTGGCGCGCACCTACGTGCTCGATGGCGCGGACTTGCTCATCGAGTGCGGTAACTGGGAGAAACCCAACGATCAAGAATGGCGCACGTACTTGATGTCGCGCGCGTATGAGAACACCTGCTTCATCGTCGCGGCCAATCGCATCGGCACGGATGCCACGCTGAACTTCTTCGGCCAATCGATGATCGTCGGGCCGCGCGGCCAAATCTATGCGTCGGTTGATGAAGAAGTCGAAGGCTATGCGGTCGCCAAGATCGATCTGGACGAAGTGCGACGCTATCGCGAAGAACTGCAAATTTTGCAGGCGCGGCAGCCCGGCGCGTATCGATCGATTGTGAAGCAGTATTGATCTGGATATTGGATGTTAGAAGTTGGAGGTTGGAATGCTCAATGGCTACATTGATCTGCGTTCGGATACGGTGACGCAGCCCACGCCTGAAATGCGCGAGGCGATGGCGCGCGCCGAAGTCGGCGATGATGTGTTCGGCGATGATCCGACCGTCAACAAACTGGAAGAATTGGCCGCGGCGAAGCTGGGCAAGGAAGCAGCGGTCTTCGTCGCCAGCGGCACGATGGGCAACCTCGTCTCGCTGCTCACGCACTGCGGACGCGGCGAAGAAGTCATCGTCGGCAGCGAAGCGCATATCTTTCGATATGAAGCGGGCGGATCATCCGCGTTGGGCGGCATTCCACAATTCCAGATTCCCAACAATCCCGATGGAACATTGCCGCTCGATCGCGTCGAGGCGGCCATTCGGGGCAGCGATCAGCATGAAGCGCGCACCAAATTGATCGCGCTGGAGAATACGCACAATCGGTGTGGCGGCACGGTGCTGCCCGTAGCGTACATGCAGCAGGTGCGCGAGTTGGCCAATCGACATGGCTTGCGCGTCCACCTCGATGGTGCGCGTGTCTTCAATGCGGCGGTTGCGCTGGGCGTGAACGTGACAGAGATCACGCAGCACGTTGATTCGGTGACCTTTTGTTTATCGAAGGGACTCAGTGCGCCCGTAGGATCGGTGATTTGCGGCAGCAAAGACTTCATTGCGCAGGCACGTCGCACGCGCAAGATGTTGGGCGGCGGGATGCGGCAGGCGGGCATTCTGGCGGCGGCGGGCATCGTCGCGCTGGAGAAGATGATCGATCGCTTGGCGGACGATCACGCGAACGCCAAGCGTCTAGCCGAAGGACTCGCAGACACGCCCGGTTTCGTGGTCGATGTCGATCGCGTGCAGACCAACCTCGTGTTCTTCGAGTTGGACTCCAGTGTGAAGGTCAGCGGCGAGGTGGTGGCACGACGTATGCTGGAGCAGGGCGTGAAGCTCATCAGCCCCGGCGCTTACTTCCGGCGTTTCCGTGCAGTGACGCATGCCTGGGTCACGCGCGACGAAATCGATCACGCGTTGTTGGCGTTTAAGGGCGCAGTGAAAAACTGACCGGGTATCTTTGAATAGCAATTCTCAATTTGATCGACGACGTGCAGTGGCATCCCCAGGCACTTGCACTCACTGCCCCCGCACCCCGACTGGTCATTTCTTCCCAGTTAAACACCCACTTTTACGGCTACCCGCCCACTACCGAGTGTGATACGCTCAAGCCGTATGAGCGCCGAACTCGTCACGGCACTGCAAACCTCACACCCGACCGACGGACCAGGCCGTTTGGAACTGGTCTTTTTGGGTCCACCGCACGTGGTCTTGCCCGGTGGCCGCTCGGTACATTTTGCCGTTGATAAGGCCCTGATGCTGTTGGCCTATCTGGCCTATGAGCCGGACGAACCCAAACGCCGCAGCGAATTGGCCGCGCTGCTCTACCCCGATCACGCCGACGATCAGGCCAACGTCAATTTGCGTCAGACCTTGCTGCGCCTGCGCCGCGCCATCGGCGACGAAGCCACCGAGCCGCCCTACTTGCTCTCCACGCAACTCAATTTGCAGTTCAACGCCATCAGCGCCTGCTGGTTCGACGTGGTCGAATTTGAAACGATCATCGCTGCCGTGCAACGCCATCGCCATCGTCGCCTGACGGTCTGTCGGGACTGCCTCAGTCAACTGGCGCGTGCTGTGCAACTGTATCGCGGCGACTTCTTGAGCGGGCTGGATGTGCCGTCGGGCACGCCCTATGGCGACTGGCTGCAGGCCGTGCGCGATGACGTGCGCCGCAAAGCGACGTGGGCTTTGCACGTGCTGACGCCCCATCATCTTCAGCACGCGCACTATGACGCCGCTCAGGCTTGCATCGATCGCCTCTTGCAACTGGACGCGCTTGATGAAGAGGCCATCCGCGCGCAGATGCAACTGAAAGCGCTGCAAGGCCAGCGCAATTTAGCGCTGCGCGTCTATCACGATTTCAAGCGCCGTCTGCTGGACGAACTGGACGCCACGCCCGAGCCGGACACGCTGCAACTCGCGGTCGCCATCCGGGCCGATCAGTCGCCGCTAAAACGATCGGGCCAGAAACAGCACAAAGATACGCTCCTTACGCTGCAAGACTTCTCGTCCACCGCGCTGCCCAATACGCTGCTGCCCTTCATCGGCCGCGAACCGGAGATGGCGCGCATCACCACGCTGCTGAGCAGTCAGGACTGCCGCCTGATCACGCTGACGGGGCCGGGCGGCATCGGCAAGACCCGCCTGGCCATGCGCGCCGCCGCCGACGATGCGCTGGCCTGGGACGACGGCGTGTGGCTGGTCTTGCTGGATGACAGTTCGGCGGCGGTCGATTTGGAAGACACGCTCATTCGGGCCTTGGGCATGCCCGTGCGCGCCACGCTGGCCCGCCGCTTTCAGATTTACGACTTTCTGCGCGACAAAGAAGTGCTGCTCTTGCTGGATAACTTCGAGCGCAAGATCGAAGAGGCGGGGCTGATCAAATCGTTGCTCGATCATGCGCCGCGCCTGAAGATCATCGCCACGTCGCGGCAGCGCTTGGGCCTGCGCGGCGAACAAGTGCTGGAACTAAGCGGACTGGATTTCCCCCGATTGGATCACGGCGCTCACCCGATTGATCTACCGCACCTGCTGGCCCGCTACAGCGCCCTGCAACTGTTTGTCGAGCACGCGCGACGGCTGAATCCGGCCTTTGCGCTGGATGCGGGCAATGTCGCGGCCATCAGCCAGATTTGCCGGCGGCTTGATGGCCTGCCGCTGGGCATCGAACTGGCCGCGGCGTGGACGCACGTTTTTCCGTGCGAAGACATCCTCGACCGGCTCACCCACAACCTCGATTTTCTGCGCAGCCTGTCGCGCGATGTGCCTTTACGCCATGCCAGTTTGCGCGCCGTCTTCGATTATTCATGGCGTTTGCTCACACCCGCTGAGCGTCAGGCGCTTAAGCACTTAGCGGTCGTTCAAGAAGACATCGCCCTTGCCCCGATGGCGCTTGATCCCTGTTTACTCGCCGCGCTCAAAGACAAGTCGTTTTTGAAAGAACACACCTCAGGACGGTGGAGCGTTCATCCCCTGTTGCGGCCCTTCGCCGCCGAGCAAGCGGCCCGCGAACTGGATACCGCCAGCATTTGAGAGCGCCAGCATCCTGAGCGGAGCAGCGCTCTTTGTCGCTGCGAAGTCGAAGGATGCGATTGCGGCTGAAGCCAGTTTTCAAGACTGATCCGCCCCTTCGACTCCACGTCGCGATACGGCTGCGACGCTCCGCTCAGGGTGCTGCCGTCTTTCGCTCAAAGCCGCCCGTCACGCAAATGTCACGTCCATTTGCTATAGTGAAAGCGATGTCCATCTCCTTTTCTCGCTCCACACGCGCGCTGAATCAAGACAGTTTCCGGCCGGGACTGGTGGGCTTGGCTGTGATCATGCTCGTGCTGATCGTCTGGCTGGGCTGGTTCTTTCTGGCGCGTGTCCCGCTCTATGAAACCGGCCGCGTGGTGCAAGTCAAACGCGACGGCACACTGCTGGTGGCCTTCTCGCCCGACGTGCTGGCCCGCCTGTCACCGGGTCAAACAGCGACGGTTCAATTGGCTGGGATCAACTTGCCCTTCCCCGCCGAAGTGATGTCCCTCCCCGCGCGCGGCCAATCCGCCGTTGAGGTGTACGTCTTTTCCAGCGTGGACGCGCCCTATCCCCCCGCCGATGTGCCCGTAACCAATCTGACGGGCGAAGTAAAAGTCGAAGTCGATAGCGTCTCTCCGGCGCAGTTGGCCCTGCGCACGCTGGGTCAGGCTGAGGGCACGCGACCGTGACCGCCGCACCCGCCGAGCGCCGCTTCTTTGTCCCCGAAGTCGTGCAGACCTCAGAAATGGACTGCGGCCCGGCCGCGCTGAAAGCGCTGCTGGCCGGTTTTGGCATCCACACCAGTTACGGGCGTTTGCGTGAAGCCTGCCAGACCACCGTCGACGGCACGTCCATCGATACCCTCGAAGATTTGGCCGTGAAATTGGGCCTGTCTGCCGAGCAGATCATGCTGCCCGCCGATCACGTCTTGCTGGACGAAGCGAAGGCGCTGCCCGCCCTGGTGGTGGTGCGTCTGCCCAACGGCCTGACGCATTTCAGCGTCGTATGGAGTCAGCACGGTCGCTGGGTGCAGGTGATGGACCCCGGCGTGGGGCGACGCTGGATTTCTCGCCGGCGCTTGCTGGACGAGTTGTACATTCATCGGTTTCCCGTGCCCGCATCCGCCTGGCGGGAGTGGGCGGGCACGATCGGTTTTCTCGATCCGCTGCGCCGCCGTTTGCGTGATCTGCGTGTGCCCGATCAT
>JAGOBP010000308.1 GCA_017999195.1 Thermoflexales bacterium | reverse complement strand
CGGCTGACGCACGGGCTCCACAAACAGCGCGCGCATCCCTTTCGCTTCCTCTATGTGGATAAGCTGGACGCCACGAATAACCAGGCCGACGCATGCTCCGGCCGGCCGTCACACGTGCACCGCGCTTGGGCGCAGCGCATGCGCAGGTGTTGCGCGCAAGACCAACGGCTGTAATCGCACGGCGCGGGGCGCCCGTGCCTATTCGATTGTGGCCAGTGTTCTGGTAACGTGCCGCCAACAAGGTATGTCTCTCCTGGACGCGCTAGTCAAACTTCAACGGGCAGCGAATATCAACCTCGCAACGCTTTGACTGCTACCACCCCCGGCATCTTGAGGACTCTAAACAAGCATGGTTTTTATAGTTAAAACTCCCCTGCCGATGGGAGCGTCTTGGATTGGTCAAGTGGTCAGGTGGTACCAATGGGGGAAAGGTATCAGCGCGGCGGGCGGCGAGTTTCCACGAGCAAGGAGAATGTTGCCCCGACCGTTACTGCCAGATAGGATAACAAAGCAAGAAATGACTGCGGTTCAGGTAACACAATGACAATCAGAATGCCATAGACCAGTCCGATTAGATTTGCCGCCAGGCACATGCTCAGCTCAACGCGGGCGAGTGAACGAAGCGCGACAAGGTTGAGCAAGGCGGTGAAGGCCAGCGTTTCCACAAATACCTTGGTCCCAAGATTGACTTCCGTCATTGTCAACGGAGGTTGGGGGCGGATGATTGCCCCGATCATACGCCCCGCTCAACAAAAACTCCCCCGTCGAAGGGGGGAGTTGATCATGGTCTATTGACCAAGATTCAGCCTGGTCAGGTGGACAGGGTGATGGGTACACCAAGAGATTTCACTCACGGGGCTGGCAGGTAAATTGCCGCCGTGCCGGGGTTTGGGTTCGCGGTGAGCACCAGTCGGTGTTCACTCGGCGGCAGCGACTACAAGCGTTTCAACAGTGCTTGTTGGGTCAAAGTGGGCAACGGCGGGACCCACAAGACCAACTCTGTATGCACCACGCGAACCAACTCGCTCAGTTACCGAATTGGCGCCAGAGCAAGCCCAGCACCGCGATTGAATGCATGGGCACCTTGCGCGAGGTTTACCGTCTGCCCTTGCGCGGCGCGGAAGGCTTGTTGCGTTCGCTGTTCACGCTGATGGAGGTCACGTTGGCGGTGCCGTGCTACAGCCGCCTCTGGCGTGTCGCGCCGGGGTCGTTCGTTGACGATCCGCCTGCTCAAGCAAGCGAGCGGGGCGTTGGACCTGATGATCGACAGCAGCGGCTTGATGGTGTCAGGCGAAGGGAAAGTGCGTCAACACGGCGTTTCTAAGCGCCGCGCCTGTCCGCTGCGCGAGATCCACCTGGCGGTTGACGCCGGCCAACAGGAAATTCAAGCCGCAGTCTTGACCGACGCCGGCGGCGAAGACGCGGAAATGGTGGCGCCGCTGCTGGCTCAAATCGACAACGAGATCCAGAGTGTGAATGCCGATGGCGCTTGCGATAAGCGCAAGGTGTATACCCTGTTGGCCGAACAGGCGCCGACGGCTCAGGTGAATACGCTTCGCGCGCCGCGCCGCACCGCCAAGGTCTGGCAACATGGCAACAGCGCCGAGCCAGCATTGGCGCGGGACACGAATCTGCGTCGCGTTCGTGAGATCGGGCGCAAGGCCTGGAAGCGTGAAACGGGTTACCACCGCCGCTCGTTGGCGGAAACCGCCATGTTCCGCGTGAAGACTTTGTTTGGTGAGCATCTCAGCAATCGGCGGTATGACACTCAGGCGACGCAACTTGGGCTGCGCTGTCGAGCGCTCAACCGGCTGACGCATCTGGGTATGCCTCAGAACTATGCGGTAACTGCCTGAGCCGGGCAAGACCGCCCGGCCTGAGCGCAGGCCGCCTACTATCAACCTTCATGCAACAACGCCAATACAAGGATAAGGACAGCGCGCACTGGATACAAAAACCGGCGCAGGCGCCAGTTATGTTGGGCCATCCCTGAAGCAGAGTGAGTCCGCCGATTTGCAGCGCTTTGGACGGCCCAGTAGCGGATCACACCTGAATTTGCCATGTCGGGCGATGGGGTCGTCCCGTATAAGGCACTTCTGCACGCGAGGATGACGGCCCCGTTGCTGCTACCCTTCAGAGCACTTTGATACGTGGCTAGCGACAGCCCCGCCATAGTTCCGTGACAGCCCGTGCATTTTCCGGCAAAGATGGCGCCCGTAGTGTTGTTCCACGTTACCGCAGCCGGTGGGTTCGTGGCCGTGGGTGGCACCGGGGTGTTGGTGGCCGCGGGCGGTGCTGAGGTCTTCGTCGCTGTTGCCGCAGGTGGGTTGTTGCGCCAGGCGTGGGCGACGTCGTGTTGAAACCGAGCTCTTGATGATCACGATCGACCGTGCCAGCCAACCAGTTCCGGCTCGGTCGCGATAGGCCTCGACGATCACATACACGCCAATGCCGAGAGCATCGGCGTGACGCTCGCTGGTGACGCGCGTCTTGGGTATCAGGTCGAAGGTGTAGTGATTACCGCCGCGCGTGCGCAAGATCAGGCTGATGCCGCTGGTATAGGCACTGACCCTCGCCTCGGCTCAAGATCGGGCGGGACTATATCGCGTTTTCGCACAGGCCGGCTGTGCAGTTACCCGGCGGCCGGGCAAGACGAGGGCCAGCAACCAGCCACCGCGTGTGATCACACCGACCCGCAGGCGCCGCTGGCTTCCCTCTCTATGAAGCATTCCACCACGGCCGGGTAAAAGTGTGTGCCGGCCGCCCGGCGTGAGTGTTCCCGTGCGACCGACCGTGTCCAGGCCGGCCGGTAAGGCCCTGCGCGACTACCCGGCTGGTCAGGGACGCTACGCTGGCCCTGCGGGCCCTCCTTGACCGGCGAAAGTCCATCATTGACCGAGACATAAACTCATCTACCGCTTGGCTGCGAGGGAGCCATGTCGATCCTCTGGATATGGCCTTGCCGGGAGGGTGTGCTGATCTTCACGGACCGACGGCCTATGACCATTAGTGGATGGGCCGCATGGCGGCGCAATTGAGTGCGGCCGGCAACCGCAGCCGGACTGAAGTTTGGCATCTTCGGCCCCTTTCGTACCGTCTGGCCCTGCCGCCGCGCAAATTCATATCAATCCAATATCCCTTCGCTCGCCCCCAGCCCCAACCAGTTACGAGTGAACATCGCCCTGTCCGTGTGATTGACCTCGGCTTCAACCCAAGCCGCCAGGGTGACGGGTGGCAGTGGCTCAGATTTGCGCGGCCGCCCAACGCACCGCTTCCGCCAGTGTGGGATACGGCAGCAGGGCCGAGCCCATCATTTTGGCTGTCAAGCCAAAGCGCATCGCATAGATCACGGGCGCAATCAACTCGCCGGCGTTCGCACCCAAAATATGCCCTCCGAGAATTTTGCCGTCCGGATCGGCCAAGAGTTTGACGCCGCCCACGGTCTGACCCGTGGCAATGGCGCGATCCAGCTTGTTGAACTGGGCCCGCCCGACGCGGTATTCGATCTTGGCTTCTTGTAGATCGGCTTCGGAGGCGCCGACGCGGGCGAGTTCCGGATCGGTAAAGGTGACCCAGGGAATCACGTCGTCGTCGAAGGGCAGTGGCGCCTGGGCAAAGGCGTTGCGCGCGACAAGGTCGCCCTGGTCGGACGCGACGTGGGTGAATTGATACCGGCTGGTAATGTCACCAGCGGCCCAAATGTGCGGCATGGTTGTACGTAAGGTGGCGTCCGTCGGGATGCCGGCTTCAGTGTAATGAACCCCGGCGGCTTCCAAGTTGAGCGCGGTCAACGCCGGGCGCCGCCCAACCGCCACAATGAGTTGATCGGCGACCAACGTCTCAGTGTGGCCGGCGCCGTCGCTGAAGTGGATGTGTTTGCCGTTGTCGGTGATTTGGCCGCAGCGCAGCGTCGCGCCGAATTCTAGGCGGAGACCTTCGGCGGTCAACTGCGAACACAAAAGTTGCGCCAGCTCGTTATCCTCACGCGGCAACGGCTGCGAGCTCCGTTCGAGCACCGTGACGTGTGTCCCGAAACGGCTAAAAAGCTGGGCGAACTCCAACCCGATGGGGCCGGCGCCGATCACGATGAGGCGCTTGGGCAGTTCAGGCAGTGACACGGCTTCGACGTTGGTGAGGTAACCCATCTCCGCTAGGCCCTCGATATCCGGAATGAGCGCTGTGGTGCCGGAGGCTATGACGAATTGCTCACCCCGCAGGGTCTCACCGTTCACCTGGATCTCGTGGGGCGACGTAAATCTGGCTTCGCCCATAAACAGGTCAATGCCTTGGGCCGCGAGGCCGGCCCGAGCTTGTTCGGGTGTGCCACCGCGAATAGTAGCCTGTACCTGCCGCACATGGGTCTGGACGGCCGCCCAATCCACTTCAACCGGCGGGATGAGCAATCCCAAGGGGGAGGCGTGCCGGGCATGATAAAGCGTGTGGGCGATGTGCAACAGCGTTTTCGTTGGATCACAGCCGTAATTCAGGCATGTGCCACCCAGTTTGTCACGCTCAATCAACGCGATGCGCTTGCCCATATTGGCGGCGGCCGTGGCAGCTGTACTACCGGCGCCGCCCGCACCGATCACAATCAACTCGTATCCGGTTTCGGACATGTCAATCTCCAGCGGGTATTGACCGGTGTGTGCTACCGGCGCAGCGTGAAGCTTCAAACGCCTTCGGAAGTGATCCCAAGCTCGCGCTGGAATCTGGCCTCCCAATGCCGGCCCGGGAATCGTTTATACCGGTTGCGCGGCAGAGCTCTCCGACACAACCGGCTCAGATAATTGGCGCAAGCCATACACGCGCGGCCGTAGCGGTTACCGGCGTGCGCCCAGCCCACCGCGGCTCAAGAGCCTAACCACGGCCAGCAGGATGATGGCCCCCAGCAACGACACGATCAGAGCTGGAATGCTAAAGACGTTCTGATTGATCGTCCCGACCCCCACTAGCGGGGTGATAAACCAGCCCGCTATGAACGCGCCGGCAACACATGCGTATGCCCATCCATCTCCCGCGGCCGCGCGTCGGCCGAAACGGACAGCTGACTTTTTATTCACCGCCTTACATGATCGAGGCGGCCATCTTTTTTTGATGCGCGTCGTACTCGGCCACCTGGCCGTGGTATTCCGTTTCGGCGCGCTCCCGGGTATAGCCATACTTCTCCTGCAGGAGGCTGATGAAGTTCTCGAACTTCCCGGCCACTTGCTCTACATCGTCATCCGTGAGTTTGCCCCACCATTCGCGCGCGTGCCCTCGGACCAGTTTCCACTGGCCTTCGAATTCATCGTTGTTCATCGTTAAGTCTCCAGAGCTCTGAGCGGAAGAGCCTATTTAGCCTTATCACCAAAAGCCTAACGCCCGCGAGTCTCAAGAGCGTCACAGGCCGCAGAGCCCGCTCACTCGCATTATTGTCAGCCGGCACATCCGAGCGGTGTAGGAA
>JAGOBP010000011.1 GCA_017999195.1 Thermoflexales bacterium | reverse complement strand
GGCCGGTATTGCGCACGCCGCCAGCCAGTTGGCCCACAAGGCCATTGCCGATCAGGGCGGAGTTGACGACCTTCACGAAAGCGGTGTCGCCCTCGACCAGCAGTGCGCGGCCGCTGTTGCTTTCGATTTGACTGCGCGATACGAGCACCGTGCTGTTGCCGGTCACGCGCAACGCCTGCTGGGCGGTATTGTTGCTGGTGAAGACCGTGTCTTCAACAACGACGTGGCTGTTTTCAGCATATAAGCCGGAGTTGTCGCACCAGCCGCCGAAGTCCGTAATCTGACTAAAGGCCAGGTGAACTTCATGCGTCAACACATCGCGCGCATCGATCGAGTTGCACATGCCCGAGGCATTGCCGTAGTTTGAGGAGGCGGACTGCACGTTCACGTAGCGCAGGTCACCCGCCGCGAATGCACCATCGAACAGCAGGCCGGACCAGCCGCCTGGATTGTTGGACGCCAGAGCCGTGAGCGTGATCGGCTGGGTCAACGTCCCAATCGCGTTGAGTTGGCCGTACACGCGCAATTCACCATTCTGAGGGCCGTGCATGCTCACACCGGGCGCCAGCGTCAGCGTGCGCGTGGCCGGGACGTTGAAGCCAGCGACGAACTCATAGCCTTGCAAGCCTGTCTGTGGGACGAGTGTGGTGTCTTGCCCCATCAACGCGTCGGCTTCCAGCAAAATGCGGTCGTTTAGATTGCCGGTGAAGGTGTTGTTGGTGAGTGTGATGATGCTGCTCAGGCCCTTCACGCGCAGCGGATAGCCATTCGCATTCACCCCGATGCCGCTCAACAGCGTATCGCTGATCAGGACATGGCTGTTCTCCACATAGATGCCCACATTGGGGGTCGCGTCTTCCGCCGAGGTACTGATCACCTGGCTGCTCTCGATGCGAACCTCGCCCGTCAACACATTCCGCACGGCGAGCGCATCGCGCAAGCCCGTGGTGCTGCCGTAGCTCGACTGGGCATAGCGCACCGTCACATGGCGCAGATCGCCGCTGGCCGCAGCCCCGTCGAACAACAGGCCGGGCCAGCCGTTCCAGTCACCCTCGAGGGCCGCCGTCAACGTGATCGGCTGGGTCGATGTGCCGACCGCATTCAGTTGTCCATACACGCGCAGTTCGGCGTTGTAGGCATTGGCCACGATCACGCCCGGTTGCAGGGTCAGCGTGCGCGTAGCCGGGACGTTGAAGCCCGGCGCGAATTCATACCCTTGCCACGTCGCTTGCGGATACAAAGTCGTATCCGCATTCATCAACGCGTCCGCTTCAAGGCGAATGCGGTCGTATCCGTGATTGCCGGTGATGACATTGTCCGTCAGTGTGATGACGCTGTTCGCGCCCGCCACATCCAGCGGATACCACTGGCTGTCACTGAAGACCGTCGTGTGAATTGCCGCGCGGGCATTGATGATGCGTACCATCATTTCCGCCGTGCCGCCGCCGTAATCACAATGTTGCACGGTGCCGTCGGCCATGTCCAGCAGACCGTTGTTAATGACGAGAATATTGGACGTGTATTGACCGCCGCCCGCAGGCACGTCATAGCAGGCATATTCGACGGTGGAGTGTCGCAACCGCGCCGTACCGCCATCGACGACGAGGCCGATCCAACTGCCGCCGGTGAACGTGATCGGCTGGGTTACCGTCCCGATCGCACTCAGCGTCCCCAACACGCGCAATTCGCGCCACGATGTGCTCTGCACCATCACGCCCGGCTCGATGGTTAACGTGACGCCATTCGTGACGATCACGGACGTGTCCATAATGTACGGGCTGCCCGCTAAATCCCACGTCACCGATTGCGCGATCACGCCCCCAACGTGCGTGACGGCGGGCCGCGCTTGTACGATCGAGTGCGGGCTTGTCGCGGAGAACGCGACCATGGTGAAGGCAACGAGCAGCGCGCTCAAGCCTAAGGCTGAGATCAAACGTTTAAGGTTCATGTGGCGCTCCTGTCGAGGTGTCTGGAATTGAGGTCGGGGCGGAGCGATTCACCCGGCGGCGCAGCAAATCGACAAGGGTGGCTTCATCGGCGAAGGGCTGTTCCGTGTCGTCGGAGACACAGCGCAAGACGCCGTGCAGCGCCTCCGGCTGATCGGCATCGACGAGCAAACGCAAGATGAAAGACTGAATCGTCCGCATGCGTTACTTATAGCAAAGTGGACTGACACGGGACTGACGGAGGAAAACTGACAAGCTGAAGGGATGACACGATGACAAGATGACCGTGTTGGCGAGATCATCTTGTCATCCCTTCATTGTGTCATCTTGTCAGGCAGTGTGCATGATGGATTGAAGGAAGACCTGCAACTCCGGCATCGGCGCAAGGCCAAGTTCGTCATGCAGGGTGCGTTCGAGGGTGCGATAGACGCGCAGCGCATTGGGCCGATCGTTTTGGGCGAGGTGGGCGCGCATAGCCAGTAAAGCGGCGGCTTCGTGCCACGGCTCGAGCGTGAGGGCGCGCCGACACCGATCGAGCGTTGCGGCGAAATCGTTCGCGCTGTAGTCGAGCTGCGCTTGAATGAGCAAGACGCGCAAATACAGTTGCATCAGGCGTTCGCGCAAGGCCGCGGCCCAATCGGCGTAACGATCATCGGGGAACAATTCGCCGCCGTAGAGCGCGAGGGCGTCAAGCCACTGTTCGCGGCAAACGTGCTGCTCAAACGCTTCAAAGTCGATGAGTGAGCCGGGCGGCACCCGCAAATTCACGCGGCCTTCGTCCACTTCGAGATAGCGTGAGGGAAACTTGTCGGGCAGATCAGGTTCAAGGACGCGTCGCAGTTGCGAGGTAGCGCGGTGAAATAGCGGCTGCGCCTGCGCGATCGATTTGTCCGGCCACAACGTCTCGATGATTTCGTCGCGCGTCAGGGAGTGACCCGCTCTGCTCAACAACAGGCGAAACAACTCACCCGCTTTGCGCTGATTCCACGCAGATTTGTCGATGGGCTGGCCGCGCTGACTCACTTCGAACTTGCCTAAGGTCACGATGTTGAGCAGAGGCGGCGACACACGGCTGAGGTGATTCAATAACGTGGCCGACACCGTGGCGACTTCGGGCGACTTGTCCGCAAGATACTGTGCCAATAACGGAAATGCAATCGCGCGCTCTTGCTCCAGCAGAAAAGCGTAGCCGCCACTGACGATGCGCGACACGGCTTCGAGCCACAACGGTTTAGCACCCTTCGACTTCACTTCATTCCGCTCAGGGTGCTGATGGAGCAGCGCCGCCAACAGCAAATATGCCCGCGCCAGATCGAAGTTGGTTTGCAGCGGCGTCATCACATCGATGGCGTCACGCAGATCGCGTTCGGCGGCGGACACGTCGTCGAGCCGCCAGGCCGATCGGGCACGTTCGATCAAACTCAGGCCGTGCAAGTGTTGATAGTGGCTGCGCGTGGCGCGATCGACGGCATCGTCCGCCCAATGACGTGCTTCAGCAAATTTGTGCGCGGCGCGTTCGTGACGACTCAACCCCAGGCGCACAAGGACCGCGAGACCGGGTTCCCCGATCGCTTCCGCGACCGATCGGGCTTGAATAAGCCGTTGGTAGGCCTCCGCGTAGTGGCCTTCGTCTTGATCGACACTGGCGAGAAGATAATCGTGATAGCCCTGATGCAGCGTGTTGGGTGTGATGACATCGCACAGTTGGCGCAGCGTGTCGCGCGCGAGGGCCGCTCGGTTGGTGAGTTGATACACCCACGCGAGAGTGGTCAGCGGAAAGGGCCGCCAACTGTGCCACGCCTCATCCTGCGCGATGCGCCACACTTCCTGCTCGGCGGCCAGCGCCAGATCAAATTGACCGCGCGGCAAATAGACGCCCTGCCCCAAGCCGTGCAGCGAGCGCAATTGCGCCAGCGGATAGCCAATGAGGCGGCTGAGATTGGCGGCGCGATGAAAGAACGCTTCGGCTTCGATCAGGGAATGTGTTTCGGCGGCGCAGTTGCCCAGAATAATCAGCGCGTCGGCATAGGCCGTGGAATCTGTGGCGGCGAGGTTAAGGGTTTGTCGCGCGTAATCTTGGGCTGCGGCGTGATGGCCGGTGCGGAAGTGCAGCGTGGCCAGACAGTTTTGCGCGGCGGCGATGATCGGTGTTTCACTCAGTGTCTGCGCCTGAGCTAGGGCGTGCTTGGCTTGCTGAAAAGCCGCGCTCACTTCGCCCGCGCGTTCGAGGACAAAACTTTGATCGATCAGATCAGTGATCGAATTGGCCGTTGTCATGGGTGCCCGGCTTTGAACTTTAACCAGCCCGCCTTCACTTTCTCAAAGGCTTCAGCCGCCGCCAACGCTTGCGGCGACTCCGCGCCAAATTGATCGCAGGCTTGCTCGTACAGCTCTTCGGCCTTGATCGTTTCGTCGCGCAGCTGCTCCAGTTTGCGCGCGCTCTGCACTTGTTTGCTGATGACCGAAAGAGCCACAACCGCGATGTACGGTTTGCCCGCTTCATCGACACGCGGCTCGAGGTAGCCTTCGAGGATCAATTCGGACTTGTCTTGCGCGTCCGCGCGCCCGCGATTGAATTGACGCTCGGAACACTCGACGCGATAGGTGACCAACTTGAAGAGGGTTAGGCCCTTGGGCGCGGTGTTGGAGGCCGGGCCAGTGGTGATGGAAAACGCGACGATACCGTTGCTAGTTTTGACGCCCTGCGGCTGGCCGATGAGGGTGAGTTTGGCGGTCATGATCAAGCCTCGCAGAAACTGCGCTGGATGTCCGCCGCGCGGTGATTGCGTATCAACGGAACGACGCCAGATCGAGCGGACTAGTGCGCATTTTAGCACGAGCGGCCCTAATGTTTCAACAGCACCGGCAGATACACCCGCGCCGTCCACCGCCGCAATGCGATCAGCCCATCACGCGGCGGCAGTGTCACCGTCGTTACCACTTGCCCGATGTTGATCGACGGCGCTTGCGTGCCCGTGATCAGTTGATACGCCGCGCCCAGGTTGATGGCTTGCGCTGAATTCGAGGCATTGACCAATGACACGCCGTTGACGAAATCACGCCGCCACACTTCGCGACTGCCCACCTGCAAACGCACGTCGTCCAGCCACACCGTCCCGATTGATTCACCCAGCCCGAAGTGCAGAATCGCCGCTGGATCGCTGCCGGTGGCCGTGCCAGCCACTTCGTATTTTTGCCACGTCGTCGTCAGCGCCGCTGAACCGAAATCTGCCCACCCTTCCCACGGCGATTGATTTTGCTGCACCCATACGCTCAGGTTGCGCGCGCGATCGGCTTTGGCGAAAAATGATAACGCGTAGTCCGTGCCGGACACGATGGTGATCGGCGCGAACGAGAACGACACTTGCCAATCGACGCCCGCCGCCTGTGTCACGCTGATCCGCGCTGCGCCGGAATCAAGCGCGAACGTGGCCGCATAGCCCGTATCCGCCCACAAGTCCCACTGATCGAGATCGGCTTGATTTTCAAAGTCGCCGCCGCTCAGTTGATTGGGCGTGGTCAACGCGTCGATCGCGCGATTGGCCGTCCCAAGTGGTTGGCCCAGATAACCGCGGCCTTGCCCCGCGTTGTCGTATTCATCGAACCACAGCAAACACAACGAGCCATGCCCGTTGGTGTTGATTTCGTAACTGAAGAAGCCATCGCCCAACAACGCCGTGGTTAGGCCAAATCTCATTTTGCGATAGTCGGGCACGAAGCCGGGTTTCACGCACGGATTATCGTAGCCGCCATCGCCGGTCGGGTCCGCGCCGTTGTCGTCTTCATACGTTTCGATCATCGTCAAGTTCGGTTGTTGCGCCTGGCGCAGCCACTCGAAGTAACTGCCCGCGCCTGGCCACGGCCCAAAGACCGTCTGCCGCCAGTTGCTGCTGTACGACGACGCATCGCCGCGCGGAAAACCCTCGAAGTTGTTGCCGTTCAGCAAATCGTAATTGGGCATGCCCCAGTTGGCGTAGATCAATTTCTCCGGGCCAATCAACTGCCGCAAGCGCGCTTCATAAGCGCGCAGGCCCGCATTCCACGTCGCATCAAACTGGGCATAATCCGTGATCAGGTGATTGGATTGATCGGGGTCGATCGTGCGCGCCGTCGAGTTGTCGATCAGCCAACTTTCGTCCGGGTCGCTGCGATCGATCAACAGGCCGTCCCAGACCGGCTCGCTCAGCAGCAACGCGTCGGTGCGCGCGTGATAATCCGCCCAGCGTTCCGGCCCGATCGAACTGCTGACGATGGCGCGGGGCGACAAGGTGCTGAGATTCAGCAGCCACGAATTGGGCCAAAAGGAAATGTGTGCGGCCACGCGCGTGCCGATCGGGTGGGCGGCGGCAGATCGGACGTAGCCGCGCTGTACGGTCAGCGTTTTCGCGGCGAGGTTGATGTTGGTCACGAGCGCGCTTTCACCATCAATCAGAATGGCATCCCCCACCACGAAGAGATCATAGGTCGTTGTGCCGTCGGTGGTGGTCACCGCGGCCACGGGCAAAATCTGCGTGGTGGTGTTGACGGCGCTGACCAGCGTGGTGCCGACCTGCGTGAGAAACCACTGCGGCGGAATGGTGCGCACCTCGACGTTGGACCACGCGGGCGGATTGGGACTCGGATCGAAAGCGAGTTCGCAGGCATTAGTCGCATTGAGGGCGAGCAACTGGGGATTGATCGCTTTGATGTCCACGACGTGATCGCGGTCGTGGTTGCCGAAGATCACCCAATCGTAGCGAGCGATGTCAGTGAGCGGCTGCGACCACGTATCGGGCCACCACATGCCCAGGCGCGGAAAGGGCTGCGTGAAAGGCGCGGCGGCCGTCAGCGTTGAGCGGCTGGTTGAAGAGGCTGGTTCTGGATATGAAGCCGCCGTCACCGTGAGCGCCAGTCGGCTCAGCCACACCGCGCCCATGCCCACCAGCAGAGCGATCAGCATGCGCCGCCATGCGTTCTTCAACCCGTTCATGGTCACCTCACTCAACGCCGCAGCAGCGGCAGATACACCTGCACCGGATCGAACAACGTCACGATCGGCCCGCCGCTGGCGCTATAACCGCCCGCCGCATTGACGCGATATTCGCTGTTGATCAATGTCGTGGTTGCCGTGACAACGTGACTGACCATCGTGCTGGCCGACGGCGCGAGCGTGCCCACCGTCCAACTGATCACGTTGCCGACGCGTGTGCCGCCCGTGACATAGACCGCGCCGTTCGGCAAGGTGTTGGTGATCAACAAATTCGTGGCCGTGAGAATACCCTGATTGCTGATCAGGAACGTGGTGGTGATCGGTTCACCGGAATGAGCAATCGTTGGAGCTGAGCCGCTGATCGTCAAACGCGGCATCGGCGCCAGATCGGGCCGCAGAATTTTCGAAGTGAACGGTGGCAACGTCAAAGTGTTGAGCACGGAATTGCCGTTCAAATCGACATACGGTTTGCTGAGCATCAACGTGCGCGCCGTCTGAGCGGGATTGGTAAAAATCTCGGCTTGCGTCAAGGTGGACGAGATGAGTTCGGTGGAGTGCGCGTCCTGACCGGAAGCCGCCCGCCATTGCCACAAGGCCATGCCCGTCGGCGCGGAGATGTGCGCGGCGCGCACGGCGTGATAGAAGTGGTTGTTATCCGACGCGCCGATCTGCGCGACACTATCCACGCTCAACGTCCCCGCCGTTGATGGCAACGCGAACAAAAGGTTGTTCTGCACAGCGCTCACGGAACTGTTGCCCGTCACTTCGATTTGATTGGCCCACAGCGCGGTGCTCCACGCGTTGTTGAAGAGCGTGTTGCCCGTGATCGCGCCGGTGGAGTCTTGATACAGGATGCCGTGTACCGTGGAACCCAAGACGGTATTGTCGCTGGCCGTGACATTGCTGGAGTTGTGATCGATGTACAGGCCAAAGCCAAACAACGCATCGAAGTCACTGCGCGCGCCGTCGGTGTTGCCGCGCACGTCGGCAATGGTGTTGCGCGAGATCGTCAGATTGCGCACGGTCGTGGTCGCAAGGTTGCTGCCGCCAAAGGTGCGGATGCCGCCGCAATCACCTTTGGATACGCACGCCGACGCGATCAGGTTGCCATCGATCACGTTGTCTGCGCCGAAGACATCCAGGCCGTTGTAGCCGGTACGTGCGATCGAGTTGTAGCGAATCACATTCGTGTTGCCCGAGTACGTGCCATCTTGATCAACTTTGAGGCGGATGCCATCGCCATCTTCCGTGCATTGCCCGCCGCCCGCCGTGATCGAGCAGCCCATTCCCGACTGACCCACCGCGCCCGCCCACGCGATGTCTTCGATGCGGTTGCCTTCGATCAACGATTGCCGCGCATAGGAGTTGATGCCCATGTGGTTGGCCCAGACGATCGTGTTGTTGATGATCTCCAGATTGCGGCCGCCGCGCCAACCGTTGTAGCCGTTTCCATTCGCATTGGCATTCCACACCCACGTCGCCAGATTGATGCCGACGCTATCGACAAAGGCAATGGAGTTGTTGCGAATGACAATGTCAGCATTTTCGTCTTGCTCCAGATTGACGGGCGTCGTGAGACCGTTATCGAACCAGCGCACGATGTTGAAGCCGTCGATGACGATATGGCTGACATGCTGCTGCAAATGCTTGCCCAGAATGATGCCGCCCAGATTGCTCGATTCGCCTTTGATCACGACCGAGCCTTCGATGTTGACGGGCGCGCCCTGCGTGGAGTACAGATACACTTTGCGCGCGGCGGTGTCGTAATACCACTCGCCGTCTTGATTGAGCGTAGCCAGATGATTGTCCAGCCAGAAGCCCCAGCCCGTGCAGTTGCCGCCCCAGCAATCGAGGTTGGCGTTCACGGTCAGCGTGTTGGCGCTATCGGCAGTGATCGTGCGATTGAGAATGTACCAGCGCATGCCCTTGATGTGCGCCGTCGCGCCGGTCCAATTGACGGCGGGCAGCTGATGGTCGGTGAACTGCGCGGCGGTCGGTTGCGCATCGATGGTTGAGTAGCCGCCATCGGCCGCATCCCGATTGGGCCAGCGCCCGATACCCAGTCGCGCAGTGCCGCGAAACAACTGATTGATACCGTCTGTCGTCGCTACCGGAAAATAAGGCGAATTAGCGGACGCGGTCAGATCGGCCACGTAGATTGATCCGGCGTAAGTCGTCCAGCCAGTGATGGGCTGCGCGCCCGAAATCGTGGGCCGGGCGGTGGAAGCACAATCGGCTTCGGGATACGCCCCAAACTCGATCGGGTTGTCCGCCGTCCCCGATTCTTCAATCCGCAGCATTTCGCTGCGCCACGTATCGCCGCATTTGAACAGGACGTGATCGCCAGGCTGCAAATTCAGGGCGTTGACTTTGGCAATCGTTTTGAAGGGCGCGGCGGCGGACAGCCCGGTGTTGGTATCCAGGCCGTCGGTCATGGAGACGTAGTAGGTGGTGTTAGTGGCGCGGGCGGGCGAGATCAACGCCAACCCCAATCCCAGGACACAGAGCAAAGTTAAAACGTGCAGCTTCATCGGCCACTCTCACAGACAAAAGGTTGTGCTGATTATGACGGCGGCCGCGCGCGCAGGCAATAGGCGAAAAGTCGCCATCAGTTAAGGACGCGGGAGGCAGACCGATTGATTCAGTCACGCCTGATGAGCGGCAGGTAAACAAAGTGGTCTGTTGGTGGCGTCGCCGCCATGGGCGTTGCGGTCGTGGTGGCAGTGCTGGTCGGTGTTGGGGTTGGGGTCGATGTCTCGGTCGCGGTGGGCGTCGATGTGGGAGTCGCGGTCGCCGTTGCTGTCGCAGTCGGCGTCCAAGTAGGGGTATCGGTCGCCGTGGGCGTTGGGGTCGCGGTCGGGGTGGATGTCTCGGTCGCGGTCGGGGTATTCGTCGGCGTTGCTGTCGACGTCGGAGTCGACGTTGATGTTTCGGTGGCTGTCGGCGTGTTGGTTGGTGTTGCCGTCGGCGTTGGGGTCGGCGTTGATGTTTCGGTGGCCGTCGGTGTATTGGTCGGCGTATTCGTCGGCGTTGCTGTCGGCGTAGGGGTCGATGTTGATGTCGCGGTCGCCGTCGCAGTGGCGGTCTCAGTGGGTGTCGGCGTCAGTGTCACTTCGTCATAAATCGCCAGCGGGACATCGGCGTGAGTCGGGTCATACCACACCGGCGCCGACCAGGTGTAGTCTTTAGTGGTGCTGCGCGCCGGCGAGAGTGAACTGCTGTCCTGAAACCGCACGACGAACCAGTCGCCCGTCGCCGCCGTCAGCGTGACGGCCCAGGTGCCGCTGACTGTGTTGGGTGCGGTGGACGCGATCGCGCTGGTGAAGCCGTTCTTGAAAATCTGCACCGACTTGATCGCGTCGTTGGCGGATTCGGTCGTGCTGATGCCAAGGTTGTTGTTAGAGATCGTCGCCGACGGATTATTCCACCAGATCCTCAACGCCACATTGGAACTACCGCCGATCGTCTGGCCCATGCTCCAGCCATTGGCGACGAAGCCGATCTCCATGTTGGCGTCTTCCGTGGCATACGTCATGTGATCGCTCAATCCGTCGATCACATTGCCGACCGTCAGTGTCGTGCCCTTGGGCCGCAGAATCACCGTGTATTCGGTGGACGAGACGCCCCACGTGCTTGCGTGGGTGTCCTGATCCGCCGCCGGTGACACCTTCCAACCCATGTTCAAGAAATTCGCCCAGCGCGTCAAATACCCTGAATTGGAACCGTCGTCCGAGAAATCGGTAGCCGTGCTAAACGCCGGACCGCTGGACACCGCCACCGTCCCAAAATACGGCGCGGCCCCGGCGTCATAGCGATTGCCAAAGTCACCGCTTTGCGGATGATCAAATTGCGCCGAGATCGCCTCGCCCGCGGCGCCCAATTGCGCCGTGTGATCGTAATAATCATCGCCGTCATTCCAGTCCCCGTCGGGATGATCGGTGCCCACCAGTGCGGCGGCATTGAACACGCTCCAATGCCCGCCGCTGCCGATTGTGCTGACTTCCTGCCCTGCAATTGCCACAAAGTCGGCGGAAGTCGCCGCCGCGGCGTTGGCCTGGATCGTCTGATACGTCGCCTCACTCCACAACGTGGCCGAACCGGCGCGGCTTTGATGCACGTGCGGGGTGATGATGTAGTAATCGAGGGGCGTCACGTTCTTGGCATAGGCAAAAGCGGTGGCCGCCGTCGAGCCTGCCGCCCCGTCGTCGCCATCCAAATTGGTATGCGCGTGCTGGCTGCCAAACCAGCGTTCGTAATCTTGCAGGCCGCCGGGAACATGGGCGGCAGTCGAGGCTGTGACAGGCAGCGTGGGCCACAGCCCGGCCAGACAGAGCAGGCCGAGGCTCAAAGCGATTAAGACAATGAACACAAAGAATGAACGATTCATTGACTAATTGTACATTCAAATCAACCGCCCATTCATTGCAGATTGCTTGCAAGTGCATTGCGGCGCGCAGGGGCGCGGAACCGATCAGCCGAATGACCGTTCACGGTCAATTCGCGGCTGAATCTATTGAAACAATAGACCTCTTGCATAAGTGCGTTAGGTGGCTTTTTTGAGTTCCAAATTGTAAATGGCTGCAATCAAATTGAAGCGTAGGCCAAAGCGTTTACGGCGATTCCGATAGCGTTCACTCAAGATGCGGAAAATTTTCAATTTGCGGATGATGTTCTCAATCAAAATCCGCTCTTTAGAAAGGGCTCGATTACGGTCTTTCTGGTCTTTGCTTAGCGGATGAAGTTTGGTCTTTTTGGCCGGCGTTTGGCTATTGGAATGGAGCGCCGCCAAACCCTGATAACCCGAATCCGCCAGCGCACAAATCTGCGGCGACAGGGCTGAACCGCTGTCTTTGAACAACTGAAAATCATGTGTGCTACCGGTACAAAAGTCCGTGGCCAGGATTTGCTCGGTGTTCAGGTCAGCAATTAGTTGCGCTTTCTGAGTGTGGCGCTTCTTTTTGCCGCTGTACGATCGTTTCTGCCTTTTTGGGGGCGCTCAATCGGCTGTTCGGTCGCGTCCATCAACACCACTTGTATCAGGGTATCGCTGGCTTGCAGAACTTTTTTACCCGGCAGGTGAAATTGCGCGGACTTAATCAGAACATTTTCCACCTTCTGAATGGTGCGACACACGCTCGACTCGCTTACGCCATAACTCACGCCAATGTGAAACTCGGTGCGGTATTCCCGCCAGTACATCAGGGTCAGCAACAATTGATCCGCACGGCTAAGTTTCGGCGGCCGGCCAAAGTCGCGTAATCCGGCTTCGACAACTTTTAGCATTTTCTCGAAGGTGCTACGCTGCACCCCGGTTGATCGTTTGAAGTCTTCATCGTTCAAGGCTTGGACGGTTTCGTATCTCATAGGCCCATTATGGCGCATTCACGACTTTCGCAAGAGGTCTAATGTCAAATTCTGCCCAGTGACACGACAGATCGCAAAGCACCCGCCAGAAAATCTGGTTTGCTTTGCGATCTGGGTTGTTTTTGGGGCTAATCGAACCGTGTCGAGTTAGGCCGGGGAAGTAAACGGAGGCTCTTGGCTGCTCAATCTTGCCCAAATCGGAATGGCGGCAACCCACAGCATGGATCGACCTTCGAGCCGCTGGCCGAGTGCCGCAATAGAGCATTTAGAACCAGCCCGGCTGTACTCCGGTTGGCTCCAGCCGATCGCGATCGGCCGCGTACTGGAATAACGGTTGTAGCACATAGCCAGCGTCATTCTGCCCTTGCACGGCCGTGATCTGGACGATGCGGCGCTGACCGCTTGCCAGACGTAACTGGGTGGCAATCAGGTTGATGGTCGTGGCAATGCGATACCGAATCTCGCTCAAGCCCAGGCCCGAGTTTGCCGTCAGGCACAGGGCTTCAAGCCGGGCGAGTGCATCCTCGGGGCTGGTCGCATGAATCGTCAGCAGGCTGCCTTCGTAGCCGACGCTGATCAGGTTAAGGATGGACAGCGCTTCAGCGCCGTGCAATTCACCGAAGATCAAACGATCGGGCCGCAACTTGGCGGCCGCGTCGATGACGGCCGCATACGTCAGGCCGGTCGCCGGTTCCACGCCCAAGCGCAACAGGCGCGGGTGACGGGCGTGCAGATCGAGTGAGTCTTCGACGGTGATCACGCGCTCAGTGGCCGGAATCTGATCAATCAGGATATTTTGCAGAGTGGTCTTACCCGAAGCCGTGCCACCCGCAATCAAAATGGTCTGCCGGGCCAGAATAGCGCGCTCGAGCAGTTCAAAAGCCTCGCGGCTGATCGCGCCGAATTCGATCAGGCGGTCTTTGGTCATCGGACTGTGAAAGACTTTACGCACCATCAAACACGGACCATCCACGGCGGTCGGCGGCAGGGCCGCCAGCACGCGCGCATCGTCGGGCAGGCGCGCTTCGGCCAGGGTCTGCCCGGCCTCGAATTTGACACCGCCCAACGCAAGTGCGGCATCGATGGCGGCGCGCACATCTTCGCGCGAAGCGAACTGGACACCGGCTGCTTGCAACTGGCCCGAGCGCACCACAAAAACTCGATCGGGCCGATCCACCATGATCTCGGTAACGGCTGAATCGTTCAGCAAGGGTTCGAGTAGGTCCAAGGCGGCGGGGCGGGGTTGTTCAGTCATGACAGGCCTCCGGTGATCTGAGTACAGCTGATTGAAATGCGCGGTAACGGAGTTGGACGGCCAGTGAAGTACCGATTTCAGTATAGCACTGATCGCGCCCCACTGGACAAGAAACCGGCCCAAATGGCCGCGCGATCAAGGCGCAGTCGATGACGATTAAACCACATCAACCCGATCGTTTTAGCCCGCAACCGATCAGCTACTCAGCGAACTGGCGCTGATACAACGCAGCGTAAACCCCACCGAGTGCCAGCAAATCTTCATGCTGGCCCTGCTCCATAATTTGCCCGTCCTGCACCACGCAGATCACATCCGCATTGCGAATGGTGCTCAAGCGATGGGCAATCACCACCGCCGTGCGGCCTCGCAGCAATTTGCGCAGCGCGTCCTGGATTAAACTTTCGGTCAGGCTGTCCACATTCGACGTGGCTTCATCCAAAATCAAAATGCGCGGATCCGTCAAGATCGCGCGCGCGATGCACACCAGTTGACGCTGCCCCACCGATAGATTCGCCGCGCCTTCCTGAACGCGCGTCCCATAGCCGTCTGGTTTAGCCATGATGAAATCATGTGCATTGGCTAACTTCGCCGCGTGTTCCACTTCCGCCGCGGTGGCTTCCGGGCAGCCAAAGCGAATGTTGTCAGCGATCGTGCCCGAAAAGAGGAAGGAGTCCTGCGGCACCAGACCGATCTGCTGATGCAATTGACGCTGGGTCACCGTTCGCACATCCAACCCGTCGATCAACACCGCGCCCGCGCTGACATCGTAAAACCGAGCGATCAAGTTACCGATCGAGGTCTTGCCCGCGCCCGTCGGCCCGACCAGCGCCACCGTCTGTCCGGGCTGAATATCAAGGTTGATCTGGTGCAGCACTTCCGGCAATTCCGGCCGATAACGGAACGACACGTGATCAAAGGTCACGCGGCCGTGAATGGCTGGCAGATCAATCGGGGGGGCGGGATCAAGCACATCGGGCACCGTGTCCAATAACTTGACCACTTGCTCGCCGCCCGCCATCGCCGATTGCAGCGTGGTGAAGAGTCGGCTCAATTCTTGCACCGGCTGAAAAAAGCGGCTGACATACGACAGGAAGGCCACCAACACACCCAGGGTCACGTCGCCGCTGCCCACGGCCCGTCCACCAAACCACAGCACGATGGCCGTAGCCAGAATGCCCAGAAACTCAATCGCCGGCAGAAAGATGAACGACAGCGACATGGCATTGATGTTGGCGTTGCGATTGACCTGATTGACCGCGCTGAAATTCTCCTGAGTGGTGGTCTCTTGCCCAAAGGCCTGAATGACGCGCACACCGGCAATGTCTTCCGCCAGGCCGCCCACGACTTTAGCCACGCTGGTGCGCGTTTCACGGAAAGCCACGCGCGCGCGACGGGAAAACCAGATCGTGACCAGCAGCATCAACGGCAACACCGTAAACGCCAGCAGCGCCAGCCGCAGATTCATGATCAACATCACCACGATGATGCCCACCAGCACAAACAGATCACCGATCAATGTGATGATGCCTTGCGAAAGCAGATCGTTGATCGTTGCCACATCATTCATCACGCGCGACACCGTCACGCCGACGATGTGCGTGTCATGATAACTGAGCGACAATCTCTGAAGATGATCGAACAGATCACGGCGGATATTAGCCAGCATGCGCTGGCCCACCAGCGACAGCAAATACTGCTCGGTGCGCGTGGCGATGTATAAGCCAATGAAGGTGGCAGCCGTCCACATCGAGATGCGCAACAGCCCCGCCTGATCGCCCTGCGCGATGTACGTATCCACGGTGATTTTCAGCAAGTAAGGCGCCAACAAGGTGAAGGCGGAGTCGGCCAACATCGCCATGAAGGCCAGCGCCATCAATTTGGTGTAAGGACGCAGATAGACCAGCATGCGCCGCACCACGCGCTGATTGAAGACCTGCCCGTGCTGACCATCGCCCTCCGCGAAGGTCTCCATCGCGCCACGCGGCCCCATGCCCGAACTGGAAACTCCGATGCCAAAGCCCATTCATTGATCCTTGTGCGCGAGATTGACGTGGCCCGACTTGAGTTGCTGATGGTAAATGCTGGCGTACAACGGCGACGATTGCAGCAAGTCGGCGTGCCGGCCGCGCGCCACGATGCGACCCTTATCCAGGACCAAAATCAGATCCGCGGAATGGACGGTGCTCAATCGGTGCGCGATGACGAACGTGGTGCGGCCTTGCATCACCCGATCGAGCGCCACCTGGATCAGATGCTCGGTTTCACTATCCACACTCGAAGTGGCATCATCGAGAATCAAAATGCGCGGATCAGTCAGCAGCGCACGCGCAATGGCCAGGCGCTGCTTCTGGCCGCCGGACAGCGTCCGCCCTCGTTCGCCGACTTCGGTGTCGTAGCCGTCGGGCAATTGCACAATGAAGTCGTGCGCTTGCGCGTCTTTGGCCGCCGCTTCGATTTTGGCCTGGGTGGCCTCTGGCTTGCCAAACGCGATGTTCTCGCGAATCGATGCGGCAAAGAGCGTGGTCTCTTGCAACACCATACCGATCTGACTGCGCAATGAATTCAAACTCACCGCCTGGATGTCGGTCCCATCGATCGTGATGCGGCCCGTCGTGGGATCGTAAAAGCGCGGGATCAAGTTGACCACGCTGGTCTTGCCGGAACCCGTCGCGCCCAGCAGCGCGATGACCTGCCGGG
Source organism: Thermoflexales bacterium (assembly GCA_017999195.1). GTDB lineage: Bacteria > Chloroflexota > Anaerolineae > Fen-1058 > Fen-1058 > JAGOBP01. The sequence goes on along the minus strand of JAGOBP010000011.1, from coordinate 4,293 downwards.
GTTTGGCTACAAAACTGATGTCCTTCAGCACGCCCGCCTGCCGCCCGTAGGCAAAAGAGACGTTGTCGAATACGACTTCGCCGTGCTGAAGCACCAGGTCTGGAGCATCGGGCGCATCGGCCACCAGCGGCGCAGTATCCAGAATTTCAAACACGCGCTCGGCCGATGATCCAGCGATGGTGATGGCGGGCAGCACCATGCCCAGATAGCGCACCGGCGTCACGATCTGCGCCACATACGTGGTGAAGGCCACCAATTCGCCCAAGGTGAGGGCGTGATTGATCACCAGCGTGCCGCCATACAACAAGATGACCACGCTGCTGATATTGGCGATCAGGTTGAGCAGCGGCATGTTGTTGGCTTGCAAACTGGCCGAACGCGCCGACAGGTCATACCACTTCTGGTTCTCACTGGCGAAGCGCTTAATCTCGGCGTTTTCCTGTGCAAAGGTCTTGACCACGCGCACGCCGCGCAAGTTCTGCTCCACCCGCGTGGTCAGGACGGCGAGTTGTTTTTGGATCTGCAAGGATAGCGGGCGAAAGATTCGGCCAAAGGTGATCGAGCGGACGATCAGCAGCGGCATGGACGCCACCGCTAACAAGCCCAACTGCGGATTCATCCAGATCATCATCACCGCCGTCAAAAACATCAGAAAGGTACTCTCGATGATGCGAAAAATGGCCCGCCCGGTCAAAAAGCGGATGCGCTCTACGTCTTGAACGGCGCGCGACAGCAGATCGCCGGCCTCGGCCTGATCGTGAAACGAGAAGGACAACTCCGTAATCTTGCGCTGCAAGGCATTGCGCAGATCATAGGCCACACTTTGCGATGCGATCTCGGTCCACAGGCCTTCATAATAAGTGAGCACGCCCTTGATCACGATCAGCACCAGCAGCCCGCCCACGGCCAGGGTCAGCAGCGAATCATCGCCCGTGCCAATGCCCCGATCGATCGTCCAGCGAATCAATTGCGGATTGACCATCGCAATCAGGTCGATCAGCACCATCGTGAGGTAGACGCCGGTGACATACTTCCAATGCGGGCGCAAATAGCCAAAACAACGCAGCAAAATGGTGGATTGAGAGGTTCTATCGGGTTGAGGCTCGATCGTCGGCTTCATGGTTCGGTCCAAAATTCGCTCGCGGCTTAGCCGCGTCAGTGAGGCAGAGTATGAGTGCTTTTTCAAGCCATCCGGCTTGACATTATAGGCCCGTTTTGCCGATCAGATCACCTGTTGAAACGAGCGACGGCACTCCATGTGCAGCCGGGTGGAATGTTGTTCAAAAACCTGTTATATTGGCAGCCTAAACTTCGACGCCTGGTGCGCGCGACAAGGAACACGGCCATATGGCTTTGATCAGTCTTCAAGAAGTAAGTCTGGGCTTTGGCGGCCCGCTGCTGCTTGAACAAGTGAATCTGCAAATCGAAGCGGGCGAACGCGTAGGCCTGCTGGGCCGCAACGGCGCAGGCAAATCCTCGCTGTTAAAACTGGTCAACGGCGATGTGCCGCCCGACAGCGGCGTCGTGGCGCGCCAGCAAAATCTGCGCGCGGCCTATCTGCCGCAGGAAGTGCCGCAAGACCTCACCGGCCGCGTGGCCGACATCGTCGCCAGCGGTCTGGACTCGCTGCCCGCCACCTTCGACGACGAACACGCCGGACAAGAGTGGCATCGCCAGTTGCAAGTAGAGCAAGTGCTGGCTCGTATGCAGCTCGATCCGGCCGCACAGTTTGACGTGTTGTCGGCGGGCCTGAAGCGCCGCGTGATTCTGGCGCGCGGCCTGGTGCGCAAACCTGATCTGTTGCTGCTGGACGAACCGACCAATCATCTGGACATCGACGCCATCGACTGGCTGGAGGATTTCCTCAAACGCTGGGGCGGCACGTTGTTGTTCGTCACGCACGATCGGGTTTTTCTACAACATCTGACCACCCGCATCATCGAGTTGGATCGCGGCCGGTTATTCGACTGGGACTGCGACTACACCACCTTTATCGAGCGGCGCGATGCCCGCCTGGATGCGGAAGCGGCGCAGAACGCCGTCTTCGACAAGAAACTGGCGCAAGAAGAAGCGTGGATTCGGCAGGGCATCGAAGCGCGCCGCACGCGCAACGAAGGCCGCGCCCGCGCGCTCAAACGCCTGCGCGAAGTTCGCCGCGAACGCCGCGAGCAAGCGGGCACGGTTCGCATGCAGATTCAGGCCGACAAGCGCTCGGGCAAACTGGTGATCGAAGCCGAGGAGGTCCGTTACGCCTTTGACGATCAGCCCGTCGTGCGCGATTTTTCCACGACCATTCAGCGCGGCGACAAAGTCGGCATCATCGGCCCCAACGGTTCGGGCAAGACCACGCTCTTGCGCTTGCTGATCGGCGAATTGCAGCCGCAGCAAGGTGAGATTCGTCACGGCACCAACCTGGAAATTGCCTACTTCGATCAACTCCGCGCGCAACTGGATGACACCAAATCTGTGCTGGACAATGTGGGTCAAGGCCGCGACACCATCACCATCAATGGCAAGGCGCGCAACGTCATCGGTTATCTGGAGGACTTCTTATTCTCGCGCGATCGCGTGCGCGCCCCGATCAAAGCGCTGTCGGGCGGAGAGCGCAATCGGCTCATGTTGGCACGGCTCTTCGCGCAGCCCGCTAATTTGCTGGTGCTGGACGAGCCGACGAATGATCTCGATCTGGAAACGCTGGAAGTGCTGGAGGATTTGCTGCTGGATTATCCGGGTACGCTGTTACTGGTCAGCCACGATCGCGCTTTCCTCAACAATCTGGTGACCAGCACGTTGATTCTGGACGAGGGCGGACGCGTCAACGAATTCGTGGGCGGTTACGACGATTGGCAGCAGCAAAAGGAACAAGCCGTTGCGCCCGTTGCCAAACCGATTAAAGCCGTTGCCACCCCCACGGTCGACGCGCCGTCTGAAGCGTCTGTCACCCCGCGCAAATTATCGTATAAAGAACAACGCGCGTTAGAAGCGCAGCAGCGCGAACTGGCGGAACTGCCCCACACGATCGAGCGGCTGGAAGCCGAACAGCATCGCCTCTCGGCCGCGATGGCTGAACCCGCCTTCTATCAGCGCGATCGCGCCGAGATTGCACAGGCTGTTCAGCAATTGAAAGAGTTGGAAGATCAACTAGCGGCGGCGTATCAACGCTGGGTGGAATTAGAATCTTGATCGGCGCGTGACCACAATCGGGTGATGAACGTCTCGATCAGATCACGTTTCGCCAGTTTTTCCCGCCACTCGATCGGAATCGCAGCCGCCCCATAGTACGCGCCCGCCAGTTGACCGTAGATCGCGCCGGTCGTATCGGCATCGTCCCCGAGATTGACTGCCAGCAAGCATCCTTCACGAAATGAATTGCTGCGATAGAACGCCCACAGCGCCGCTTCCAGCGCGTGGACCACATAGCCCGTGCCTTTGATGGCCGGGGGCTGCTTCGCTTTGAACGAACCGCGCGCGATATCGTCAATGGCCGGATGCAGCGGCTGAGCTTGCCAGTAACCCGCCACGGGCGCATATCGCTCGGCCAACAGGTCGGCTTTGGCTGCGCCGTTCAACGCGCCCACCAGCAGCCCGCCGAAGAAACGACACGCATCCACCGCCGACGGTGCACCGTGCGTCGTCCGCGAACTCTCACCCGATCGCTCAATTGCCGCGAGCGGGTCTGCCACGTAGCGCATGGGCACTGGCGCCAGCCGCATCAGCGAGCCATTACCGGCCGCGTTCGGATCAGTCGCACCGCAATAGGGTTCGCCGCTCCGCTCAAAGCGCGCCAGCGCCGCACGCACCGTCCCTCCGATGTCGAAGCAGCGCCCGTTGCTGCTCAGATGCCCGTCGCGCCACCAGCGCACGTAACGCGCCAGCTGATCGATCGGGTCAAAGACAGGCCGCTCGATCAGGCTTTCGGCCAGACACAACGCCATCGACGTGTCATCCGTCCATTCGCCGGGTTGCAGATCGAACGGGCCGCCGCCCAGCAGGTCGGTGATCGGCGTGAACGAACCGGGCGACGAAAATTCCAGTGTCGTGCCCAGCGCATCGCCGACGGCCAACCCCAGCAAACAGCCCCTGAAGCGATCGTGAAGTTAAGATGTATCAGCCATAGTACCCCACCGAGTTTGGATTCACGGCCAGTATACCAGCGAACTGCCCCGGCGGTGCATTTCAGTTTGGGGGCAGAAGGTGATAGGCTTTTTGCCAGAGCGCATCGAAACAGTGGCCCATAATGGCCGCGCGGATCGGCAGAAGCCGTTCTAGGCCTGGCCGTGACCAGCGCATGCC
>JAGOBP010000307.1 GCA_017999195.1 Thermoflexales bacterium | reverse complement strand
GCGCGGATCTGTATGGGGCCGTCATCGGCGGGCAAGAGATCAACATCGATACGGTGGTGCGCTTTTATGGCTGGCACATTTTCGGTTTGGCGCTGATCGCCTTGTTTGTGATGGTGTGGCACGCTTTCCGGGTGCGGCGCGATGGGGGTATCTCTTCGCAAAGCGCGCGCGCTTCGCAAACGCCAGCGGTGGTTGAACGGCCACGCATTTCGCGGGATGAGTTGGTGCGCAAAGAAGCGTTGGGCGCGCTGATCGTGACGATTGCACTATTGGCGCTGACACTGGCCTTTCCGCCGTCGATTGGCCCGGCAGGCAACTTCCGCGAGTTGACGGAGCAGGCGACGGCGCCCTGGTTCTTTATCTGGGTGCAGCAACTGCTGCGCTGGGGCGAGGCGCTGCCGATGGGCCTGCTCATTCCGATCGGACTGGTGATCATCCTGGCGTTGATTCCGTATGCGATCGATCGATCCCAGACCGGGGTGGCGCGCTGGTTCAATCGTGAAGGGCGCGTGGCGCAGATCGTGATCGTGGCGATGGTCGTGGGGATGATCGTGTTGACGCTGTTGGGCTTGAGGCCGGTGTGATGAGTGATGAATGATAAAGCAAGCAGTGATTTGACGCGACGCGCAGTGTTGAAGATCAGTCTGGGCTTATCCAGTGCGCTGTCGCTGTTTGGCTTGGTGAAGTTTCTGGGCTATCAATCCGCGCCGTTGCAGCCGGTGCGCTTCACATTGAAGACGCCTGCTGAGTATGCGGAAGGCAGCATGACGGGCGTGCCGGAAGCGCGGGCCTACATCGCGCGCGATGCGAAGGGCCTGTATGCCATCTCCGCAGTTTGCACGCATTTAGGTTGCACGGTCAACAAGGCGGGCGAGAACTTCGAGTGTCCGTGCCACGGCAGCAAGTACAACGGCGGCGGCTATCTGCTGAAAGGCCCGGCCACTGCCTCGCTCGATCGGTTGCTGTTGACCCTCTCGACTGACGGAAAAGTGGTGGTGGATACGTCGAAGAAGGTTGATGTTGAGGCGAGATTAGTCGTGTAGTGCGATAGTCCGGTAGTTCGATAGTTGCCTAGTCAATTGGTAACTGGTCAATTGGTTGACTGGCTGCCAATTGACCGATTGACCAATTACCGATTACCGAAAATACTGTTGTTTCAACCCCTGCACATTCACCTCGGTGTGATTCTTCAATACGTCAAAGAAATCTTGCGTAGTGATGAGCCGGAATGAGCCGCGCCGATACAGATCGCGCATGAAGGCGTTGAAGGCCGGTGCGCCGATGGTCGTGCGCAGATCATCCAGAAACACCGCCCCTTGATTGTAGATGCTCGTCAAGTAGGTGCGATGATCGCCGAAGTCCGCGCTGCTGGAATTGAGCGGGCGTGCGGCGCGCAGTGTACCGATGACGTTTGCCCACCACCATGACGTGTCCTGTGGTGAATACGCCTCGTAATAGCGCAGTTCGTTGAAACGCGCAATGCCTTCATCCAGCCACGGCTCGCGTACCTGATCATCGCCCACCACGCCATACCACCATTGATGCGAGACTTCGTGCGCCACGACGCGGATCAAGCGATTGCGCGGCGTGCCGTTGTAGTCGCCGATGTCGGTTTCACCCACCGTAAACACGCCGGAAAATTCCATACTCCACGGCCCGCTGACTTCGGCCAGGCGCAAGGCTTTGTACGGATACGGCCCGTAAATGGCTGAAAATAAGGCCTTGGCGCGAATCATCGTTTCTAGCGTGATAGTTGCCAGTGACTCGTGCTCGGGCAGCATAAAGACGGAATAGGCGATGCCGCCAAAGTGCGCGGTGCTTTCTCGATAGCGCGGACTGGCGATCAAGGCAAAGGTGCGCGCGCGCGGCAAAGCATATTTCCAGGTGTTGCCACGCCGATCGAGTTCGCCGCCCCCGACGACCATGACATCGGAAGGCGCAGTAATGGTCGCCAGGTAGTCGGCCACTTCGCTGGCAAAGGGATCACCGATCGGTTCATACGGCACCGAGACCCAGCCCTCGCGATAGGGCGCGAGTAAAGGATACCAATAGCCCAGATTCAGCGCGTCGCTGGTGTAAGCCAGATTCGCTGCGGCAAAACTCACGGCGTTTTCCAAGGGCTGCACGTTGACGACAAACTTTAGATCGAGCACGATGGCGCGATCGGGTCGGAGGACGGTCGGGAGGGTGACGCGCAGCGCAGTGCCATTCAGCGTGTGCGTGATCGGCACACCCGCCACTTCGACGCTGCGCAATTCGAACGTGCCCGGTGTGTTGGCGGCGGGTACGTTGAAGAGCACATCGCTGATCGGTTGGCCGTAGGTGTTGGGCAGCGTCACGCGCTGCGCGGCCGCCACGCGATGCGCGGCATAATCGATCTGGATATTGAATTCATACAACGGGCGCGGCGCGGCGACTTGCGCGGCGGGCTGCGACAGACCGAGTAAGGCGATAAGTGCGACGATGAGTAGGCGAGACATGCTGCGATTGTAACATGGATTATTTGGTTGACAGCCTCTGTGAAACCAGATACAATTTTTGACGTTGAGGCAAACTGTGTCGATCAAAACTTTTACTTCCAACTTGTGTCAGTGCTCCTGTAGTGAGCGGAGGCGACGGGCGTCGTCTGCGACGCAGGAGTTTACCTGCTGATCGAACACGCGCCCGCCGTCGTCCGCATGACTAATCGGATAACGGACGGGCCGCACTCACACTGTTTTGTCAGAGAACAGCGTTCTGGGCGTTGGCCGGAGCGCTGTTTTGTTTTTACTATTCAAATTCTCAGGGGAGATAAACATGAAAATCGCAAGTGATGTGACTGAGTTGATTGGCAATACGCCGCTGGTGAAGTTGAATCGCGTTACCGATGGGGCGGTGGCGACGATCGCGGCCAAGTTGGAATTCTTCAATCCCGCGCACAGCGTGAAGGATCGTATTGGCTTCGCGATGATCGAGGCGGCGGAGAAAGCGGGCCTCATCAAGCCCGATACGATCATCGTGGAGCCGACGAGCGGCAACACGGGCATCGCGCTGGCGATGGTGGCTGCGGCACGCGGCTACAAGATTGTGTTGACGATGCCCGAAACGATGAGCAAGGAACGTCGCGCGCTGCTGCGCGCGTATGGCGCGGAGTTGATTCTGACCCCCGGCCCCGAAGGCATGGGCGGCGCGATCAAGAAAGCGGAAGAACTGGCCGCGTCTGATCCGCGTTACTTCCTGCCGCAGCAGTTTAAGAATCTGGCGAATCCAGAGATTCATCGCAAGACCACGGCCGAAGAAATTTGGCGCGACACCGATGGACAAGTGGACTTCCTCGTAAGCGGCATCGGCACGGGCGGCACGATCACCGGTGTGGGCGAAGTGCTGAAGGCGCGCAAGCCGTCCTTCAAGGCCATCGCCGTCGAGCCGGATGCATCGCCGGTGTTGTCGGGCGGGACCAAGGGGCCGCATCCCATTCAGGGTATCGGCGCGGGCTTTGTGCCGGCGGTGCTGAATACGCAAGTCTACGATGAGGTCATCCGCGTGAAGGCCGACGATGCCTTCGACATCGCGCGACGGTTGGCCAAAGAAGAAGGCTTGCTGGTGGGCATCTCGTCGGGTGCGGCCACGTGGGCGGCGCTGCAAGTGGCGAAACGCCCTGAAAATGCGGACAAACTGATCGTCGTGATCATTCCGTCGTTCGGCGAGCGCTACCTGAGCACGGCGCTGTTTGCGGGGTTGACGGACTAGATAAAGAAACCGGGAAACAAGTAGGCAAGTAGACAAGGAAGTCGGGCCGTTACCTTGTCTACTTGCCTACTCATCTACTTGTTTCCTTTTATTCGGAGGTGCAGCATGTGGAAGACTCTTCGCCGCGATGTGCAATCGGTGTTTGATCGGGATCCGGCCGCGCGCAGTCTGATCGAGGTGTTGTTGTGCTATCCGGGCTTGTATGCCGTGTGGGGCTATCGCTTCTCGCACTGGCTGTGGGTGCATCGCTTGAAGGTGCTGGGGCGTTACGTTTCGCAAGTGATGCGCTGGTTCACCGGCATCGAGATTCACCCCGGCGCGAAGATTGGCATGGGCCTATTCATCGATCATGGTATGGGCGTGGTCATCGGTGAAACGGCCGAGATCGGTGAAGAAGTCACGTTGTATCACACGGTGACGCTGGGCGGCACGAGCCTGGCGAAAGGCAAGCGCCATCCCACCTTGGGCGATCGGGTCACAGTGGGCGCAGGCGCGAAGATTCTCGGCCCCATCACGATCGGCCACGATAGCCGCATCGGCGCGAATGCCGTCGTGGTGAAGTCCGTGCCGGATAATGCGGTGGTCGTGGGTGTGCCGGGGCAAAATATCTCGCGCACGAAGCCGCACACCGTGAAGGACAAGCCCGACCTGGAACACGGCGCATTGCCCGATCTGGTCGGCGTGACACTGCAGTCGTTGATGATGCGCGTCGATGAATTGGAGCGGCTGGTGGAAGGGCACGTCGATCATGAGGACGTGCATTTGCCCATCGCCGATCTGTGGCGCGGTGAAGATTTTGCGATTTGATCCACGAAGCCACACGAATCTCCACAAATAGAGTATCATTCGCGGCAATTCGTGGAGACGGGAGCACTGCACCGCATGTGTTCGTGGATCAATGTCTAATCAAATTGTCATCATCGGCGGCGGGGCAGCGGGCTTCTTGGCGGCCATCACGTGCGCGGCGGCAAGCGCAGAAGCCAACCCTGCCGCTCAAATTATCATCCTCGAAAAAACGCCGCACGTTCTCAGCAAGGTGCGCATCTCTGGCGGCGGCCGCTGCAACGTGACCAACGCCTGTTTCGATCCGGCTGAACTGGTGAAGCATTATCCGCGCGGTGCGGCTGCACTGCGCGGCCCGTTTACGCGCTTTCAACCACGCGATACGATTGAGTGGTTTGAGCAGCGCGGCGTGAAGTTGAAGACCGAAGCCGATGGCCGCATCTTTCCAGTTAGCAACAAATCTGAATCGATCGTGAATTGCCTGATCGACGCGGCGCAGGCGGCGGGCGTGCACGTCCGATCAGGTGTGCACATCCGATCGGTTGCCAAACCCGATCGGTTTGTGATTGATCTCAAAGATGATGCACCTTTAGTGGCGGATCGAGTGCTGTTGGCCACGGGCAGCAATCAACATGGTTATGAATGGGCTTCGGTACTGGGTCACACGATCGAGCCGCCGGTGCCGTCGTTGTTTACGTTTGAGATCGACGATGCGCGCTTGAAGGATTTGCCCGGAATTTCCATGGAAAAAGCCACCATCAAAATCGAAGGCACGTCATTGACGCAGACCGGCCCGCTGTTGATCACGCATTGGGGCGTCAGCGGCCCGGCGGTGTTGAAGTTGTCCGCGTGGGCGGCGCGCGAATTAGCCGAGCGGCACTATCGGGCCGAGGTGATCATCAACTGGTTGCCTGATTTTAAGGGCGATCAACTTCAACAACGCTTGATGT
>JAGOBP010000010.1 GCA_017999195.1 Thermoflexales bacterium | reverse complement strand
GCCTGATGAATATGAGCGCGTGGTCGTCGGGCTCTTCGATCGGACCTTGACAAAATAAGTAGTATGCTATAATCGTCTCAACTTCAATCAGCCCTCATTGTCCTCTGGGAGGAGCCGATGTCGGACGATTCCTCGTCAGGTTCAGCTACGAACGTCAGTGGCGGCGTCAATGTGGCCGCCGATCAAGTCACGATCAACGGCGATGTTGCCGGGCGCGACAAAATCGTGTCGGCGGGCGGCCATGTCATTACAGCCGGTGCGGGCGCGACGGTGAATATCGGCGTGCTGCCTGCGTCTGAGCCCGAAGACCTTTCCCCTACGCCCGGCGATCCGCCCTTCAAGGGTCTCCAATATTTCGACGAAACCGACGCTGATCTGTTCTTTGGTCGCGAGGAATTATCGGCGCAGTTGGCCGCGCGCCTTCGTCCGGAAACGTTCCTCGCCATTGTCGGCGCGTCAGGCAGCGGCAAATCATCGATTGTGCGTGCTGGGATGATTCCCGCCCTGCGGCGTGATCATCCACACTGGCAAATTCATCTCATCACGCCGACCGCGCATCCGCTTAAGGAACTCGCCACTTCCCTGACGCGCACGGCCGAGTCTGTCACGGCTGCGGCGACTTTGATCGACGACCTGATGCGCGATGCACGCAGTCTTGATCTGGCTGCGGCCCGGGCGCTTAAGACGTCCAACCCTGGCGAGCGCCTGTTGTTGGTTGTGGATCAATTTGAGGAGCTGTTCACGACCTGCAAAGATGAGCGTGAGCAACGCGCTTTCGTCGATAATCTGATGCATGCCGTCGCTTCGACCACGAGCGGCCCGGTGATTATCGTCATCACCCTGCGCGCCGATTTCTACGCGCCCTGCGCCCGCTTTGATTTGCTGCGTCAGGCTCTGGAACAACACCAAGCTTATATTGGCCCGATGACCGAGGCTGAATTACGCCGCGCGATCGAAACCCCCGCGCAGCGCGCCAAGTGGCAGTTTCAGCCGGGCCTGGTCGATTTGATGCTGCACGATGTCGGGCGCGAACCGGGGGCGCTGCCGCTGCTCTCGCACGCGCTGCTGGCGACCTGGAACAGGCGGCGCCGGCGCACATTGACGCTGGAAGGTTATCGCGAGGCAGGCGGTGTGAACGGGGCGATTGCCACCACCGCCGATGAAGTGGTGCGGTCGTTGTCCCCTGACTCACAGGCGATTGCGCGTCAGATTTTCTTACGACTCACCGAACTGGGTGAAGGCACGCAGGATACGCGCCGTCGCGCCACTCTAAATGAACTCATTTCTCGGCCACAATTGCAATCGCAAGTCGAGACCGTACTTAAGACGTTGGCTGATGCTCGCTTGGTAACCACCGATCAGAATACGACCGAAGTGGCGCATGAAGCGCTGATCCGCGAATGGCCGCTACTGCGTGGTTGGCTTGACGAGGATCGTGAGGGGCTGCGGCTGCACCGGCAGTTGACGGATGACGCTCAACACTGGATCGCCTTGCAACGCGACGAAGGCGCGCTGTATCGCGGCATGCGACTCTCACAGATTCTCGACTGGCAGCGAAATACGCCGACCAGTGAACTGAACGAGCGTGAGGCAGAATTTATCAAGGCCAGCCAGACGCGGCGCGATCGTGATGTTGATGCGGAGCGCGAACGGCGACGCCTGCGGTGGCTGTTGGCGATTGTGGTCAATGTCGGGTTGTTGGCGGCCGTCATTTTGCTAGTGCGTGAGCCGTTACGGCAGGATGCTTTGCGACAACAAGCGATGGTATCTCGCCCGATGAGCACCATCCCTGGCAGTCAGAGCGAGTTTGATACTACGCCAGTGACGAACGGGCAATATCGCGGGTGTGTGGAAGCCGGACAGTGCAGCGAACCCGGGCCTAGTTTAAGTACCTATTTTGATAACGCCGACGGCCTACCGGTTACGGGCCTGGATGCCTTGCAAGCCCAGCGCTATTGTGACTGGCTGGGGCGGCGTCTGCCGTACTTGAGTGAATGGCAGTCAATGCTCAGCGCGTTTCCACCTGCAGGAGACTCGGATGAAGTGCATGGCCTTGGCGTGAAATTGAATGAGTGGACGGCTACGTCCTGGCCCGATTACAAACCGTGGGATGGACAAACAGCCACTCTCCCGAAGCGCCTCGTTGAAGTTGGCGCAGACTTCACGGCACTCGGCGAGCAGGCGAAACTCGATTTCCGCAATGCTAACCTGGGGTTTCGGTGTGCGCGCAGCGTCTCGCAATAGTCCACCAGCATGGAGAAAGGAGGCAATCGGAGTTACGATTCTCTTCATCTTGCCTGGCTGTCCGTCGAAATTGTCTAGCGAATTGACAGAACAAAAAGGAGCAACATGAAACGCTTGCGCACAGTACGTTTCACGCGGACCAAACCACAAACTGTATTCGAAGATGAATTCAAAGATTCAGCGAAGACCAACTGGTCGATTAAAGCTTATGGCAGCGCTAAGGCTGTGGGGAAATTCATAACGAACGGCAAAGTCGCCTGTATGTCCGAGCCGTTAACCCCCGAAGCCGCCCAGGCGGCAGTGGCGCGGATTGAGACGGCGGTTGCCGAATATGGCGACGGCGCCGCCCAGGTCCAGCCCCAACTATACGCGAACTTGCCCGTCCGCAAGATTCGTGCCACGATTGAGCAACCGAACTCACAAGGCCCCTTCCACGCCACCCTGAAAATCGATCCGGAATTGACGGAGTTGGATCCCGTGGACAATGTGAGTGTGGGCATCGGCTATAACAGCATCGGAGAGCTAATCTACAGCGCCAATGGCGGTGAGATTCGCTTAGAGGTTGAAAGTGGAGCGGGGCAGATTAGCGTGGAGCCTGGCTCGAACGGCGCTGCCGGCAAGGTGCTGATCCGCAGCGATGTGGCGACAGTCTGGCGCGTCAATGTTGTGCGCGTATCCGGTGTGCCGACATACGAGTTAACGGGGCTGATTACCATTAACTATTAGACCGGGTCCGCTAGAACTGCTTCAGCCGTGGGTACGCTTGTATCCTGGGCGTAACCGCGCGTGATTCAGTCAATCAAGGTCCGCGTGTTCTGCGTGCGCAGCCCAGTAATCTCCCACAGCTGCGCACGCCGCGAGTTTCGGCTTCTTCAATTCGTCGTTGACGAAGTAAGTAGCATGCTATAATCGCCTCAACTTCAATCAACTTCATTATTTTTTGGGAGGAAACAGTGTCGGACGATTCCCCGTCAGGTTAAAACGCGTGTCGTGTGTTGTCCCTAGCCATTCGACGGGTTTGGGTATGATATAATCACCTCACTAAAAGATTCATGGCGCGTGGCGCGCCAACTTAGTTGCTCCGCGCCATGATGAGCATAAGAATGTCATTGCTTCAAAGTCGCGTGCTTTGGGCAATGACATTTTCGTTATCTAACCGTCATTCAAACAAGGAGCGCCATGCAGACTCAAGACTATATCGACCTGGAAAATCAGTACAATGCGCACAATTATCATCCGCTGGACGTGGTGATTGAGCAGGCTCAAGGCGTCTGGGTTACCGACGTTGACGGCAAGAAGTACCTCGACTTTCTGTCGGCCTATTCCGCGGTGAATCAAGGCCACAACCACCCGCGTATTGTGAAGGCCATGATCGATCAGTTGGGCAAAGTGGCGCTGACCTCGCGCGCGTTCCGCAATAATCAATTGCCGCTGCTGGCGAAAGAACTGTGCGAACTGACCGGCTACGAGATGATGCTGCCCATGAACTCCGGCGCGGAAGCGGTGGAGACAGCGTTGAAGGCCGCGCGCAAATGGGGGTATACGGTCAAGGGCATTCCCAATAGCGATGACGGCCAGGCCGAGATCATCGCGTGTGCGGATAATTTTCATGGCCGCACGATTTCCATCGTGGCGATGAGCACGGAACCCCAATACCGATCGGGCTTCGGCCCCTTCACGCCCGGTTTCAAGACTGTGCCCTATGGCGATGCTAAAGCGCTGGCGGAAGCCATCACGCCGAATACGGCCGCCTTCATCGTCGAGCCGATTCAGGGCGAGGCTGGGGTCAAACTCCCGCCCGATGGGTATCTGCGCGAAGCGTACGAGATTTGCAAGAAGAGCAACGTGCTCTTTATGGCCGACGAAATCCAATCGGGTTTGGGGCGGGCCGGTAAGATGTTTGCCCATGAGTGGGAGGGCTTTAAGGCCGACGTGGTGATTATCGGCAAAGCTTTGTCTGGCGGTTTGTATCCGGTGAGTGCGGTGTTATCGAGCAAAGAAATCCTGGGCGTCTTCAAGCCCGGCGATCACGGCAGCACCTTCGGTGGCAATCCGCTGGCGTGCGCGGTGGCGCGCGAAGCACTGCACGTGCTGCAAGATGAAAACCTGATCGAGCGGTCACGCGAATTGGGCGAGTATTTCAAGGGTCGCCTGCAACGCATCGAAAGTGCGCACATCAAAGAAGTGCGCGGGCGCGGCTTGTTTGTCGGTATGGAACTGCATCCCGCCGCCGGTGGTGCGCGGCGCTTCTGTGTAGCGCTGAAAGAGCGCGGCCTGTTGTGCAAGGAAACGCACGAAAACACCATCCGTTTTGCGCCGCCCCTCATCGTGACGAAAGACGAACTGGATTGGGCACTGGGCCACATCGAAGATGTACTGATGAGCAATTAACAATTCGCCATTTACCATGTACAATGGTGGTCATGGTTCGCGGGGGCAAACCTTTCTGGAGGCAGAACATGGCAACTCGCATGGCGCGTTACGATGTGCGCAACGACGGAATTGGCCCATACGCGATCTTCTACTGCGATCGATGCTCGCGTGAATATCGCAGTCAACCCGATGTCAAAACCACCATTGCCAAAGACGTGGGGCGCAATGCTTTAGGCAGTTTCTTGCGCAACATTCCCCTGGTGGGCGGCGCGGTCGCCAACAGCGTGGAGAACGACAATCCGCGCTATCAATACTCGATGACCGAAGCGCAGGTGCAATCCGCGTGGGGGCAGGTGTCCGAAGTTTTCCACGAATGTCCCACCTGTCATCAACTGGTATGCAACTCCGATTGGGATTCGCAGTCCGGCTATTGCAGCGATGATTCGCCACGCAAGGGCGAAATCGCGGAGTCACAAGCACAGCAAGCCGCTGGTGTGATGAAGGGCCTAGCCGGAGCCTTTGGGCTGGGCGACGCCTTCAAGAGTATCGGGCAGGCCGCCAAGCAAGCGGCGAATTCGGCCGCGCGCTGTCCCAACGATGGCACGCTGGCCGCGCCCGGCACCAAGTTCTGCCCGGAATGTGGCGCACAGATGGTTCAGCCCACCGTCGATGCCTGTCCGCAGTGCGGCACGGCCGCCAACGGCGCAAAGTTCTGCCCCAACTGTGGCGCGAAGATCGAACGCGCAGCGGCGGCTTCAACCAAGTGCCCTAACTGTGGCACGGATGCGAAGGGGGCCAAGTTCTGTCCCGAATGCGGCACTAAGATTTAGGTGAGCGGTAATCGGTAACTGGTGATTGGTAATTGGTCAAAGGCAAAGTCCCACGCAGGTTGTGGGACTTTTTGTTTTCGGCGGCGCTCCCGCTGGACGAAAGTCCAGCGGCTCAGAACGGCGGACTTTCGTCCGCCTTGAGCGTAAGACCCAATCGTGTTGAGGATATGCTATCATCCTCCCGTTGACTGAACACCAGAGCACACGCATATGAGTGAACCAATTTCCAAGCCACGCCAATATTCTCCTGACGAACTCAACTCCTACGGCGAATACATCAAAATCGACGGTTCGCCCGTCCCGGGCTTGACCCTGCGTCACGTTCTACGCGGACATACCGGCACGATCAACCGCATCGCCTGGTCGCCGGATGGCCAGTACCTCGCGTCGCCCTCCAGCGATATGACCATCCGTATCTGGGCCGCGAACACAGGCGAGTGCATCGCCGTCCTGGAGCAGCATACCGCCAAGGTAATCAGTGTGGCGTGGTCGCCCGACGGGCGCGAACTGGTGTCCGGTTCCGCCGACCATACGGCCTGCATCTGGGATACGGAAACCTGGCGCGTGAAGACCGATCTGGGCGATCACGATTACGGCGTTTACAGCGTCGCGTGGTCTCCGACCGGAGACCAGATCGCCGTTGGGCTGGACAACAACATGGTATACATCTGGAATACCCAGAGCAAACAAGTTGTTCTGACCGTGCGGCGGGGCAGTGGCCTGATCAAAAGTATGCTCTGGTTGCCAGATGGACAGACGCTGGTCTGCGGTGATGATGCCGCCTTCGTCGCTGTCTGGAATACGGCGACTCCTTCGTTGATGTGGGAATCGGATCAGCACACCACCGGCGTCGACTGCGTGGCGTGGTCGGAACATCATCAGGCTTTGTTTTCCGGCGGCAGCGACAAGGCGATTCGAGGGTGGAACATCCGCACCGGTCGGCAAACTCGTGTGCTGACCGGGCACACATCCGAAGTGTGCAGCCTGTCTTTTTCAGCGGATGGGGCGTGGCTGGCTTCCAAGGCGGCCGGGCAAGCGGCGGCTGTGCGCTTGTGGCGCTGCGATACCTGGGAATGTGTCCGTACGCTGCGCGAAGTTCAATCGGGCGAATGGCCGCCCGCGCTGGCCTTTCACCCCCATCAGGCCGTGCTCGCCACGCTGGGCGAGGCCAATACCGTCATCCGCCTGTGGGACGTAGATGATTTAGGTGATCGGTGATTGGTAACTGGTTAAATCACAAGTCCCGTCATTCAGGCGGGACTTGTGGATTCGACGAATTGACCAATTACCGATTACCAATCACCACTCACTAAACCACCGCAATCTGCGTCGCCGTCACTTCCGGCACATCACCCTGTACAAAGTCATCCTCATAGGGCGTTTCAGGTTCGGTCCAGAAGTAAATGTACTTCGCCACCTCGATCGGCACGTTGACGCAGCCGTGACTGCGCGGCAGGCCGTAATCATTGTGCCAATACGTGCCGTGAATGGCGATGCCCTCGTAGGTGAAGAACGTACTCCACGGCACGCCCGGTAGATCGAACCACGCGCTGGACTCTCGTTCGGCTTCGGGCGCGCGCATGTGACGCGTAGGCATCTTCAAGATCGCGCTGAAATCGCCGCGCGGCGTGCCATAGTCCAGCGTCTCTTCGCCCACTTTGAACGACGCGCCCGTCGCCACGCGACTGGTCAACACCACCTTGTCGCCTTCATAACAATTCAGCACTTGCGCGCCCAGATCGACGACGATGCGCTTGTCACGGGCGCGCGGATTGATCGGCTTGAACTCATCGCGCTCGAAGGGGCGAAAGAACACGGCGGGCGTCCAGTGATTGGTCGGCGCGATGTCGTCTTCTTTGCTGGCGTACTCGTCGAAGGTGTTGTACCACACGCGGCCGTTGGCATCGGTCACCGCTTCGGTGACGTGGAAGATCGTGCCGTAATTGTAGGTGTAGCGTCGGCCCGATCGTTCATCGGGTTCGGCGTAGGCGGGCGCGGCGGCCACGATCGTTTCGATCCAGATGCCCCAGTCGCCCACATCGGTATAAATCTTGGGTGTGCGATAGCGCTCCATGCGTTGCATCCACGCCGAGTACACATAGCCCTGGCGTGTGCCATACCAGATTTGATTGCGCTCCGGCCCCGGCCCGCTGAATTCACCGGCGACATCGATCGTCTGATCGCGGCGAACCGTTTTCACCGCCTGGCGTGTCTTGGGATCGAGGCTGTCGTACACCGTCACAGCCGACGTGAGCACGCGCGCGGGTTTGTAGTCGATGTAGGGCGGCTTGGGCGGTACTTCTTCCGGCGGCACGTAGGGCTTGGCTACTGCGTTGAGTGCGGGTGACAACAGGGCACTGCCCGTGGCCGCGCCGGCTAATTTGATGAAGTTGCGTCGATTAAGAGTTGACATGCTTTGATTATACCCAAGCGAATTGCATTGAGCAATGAAGACTGAGTAATGAACAATGAGGAATGACAAATGACGAGTGACCAATCTACCAATCTCCCAATTGACCAATCACCAATCCCCTCCTATAATCTTGGCACGAGGCGAAATCATGGAAGACACCGACAAACTGATGGGCATTGTGCAGCGGATGAGTCCGTCGCAGTTGCGGCAGTTGACGCGCTTTGCCGAGTTCCTAATGCTGGAAGACGAGCCGGACGATCTGCGCGATCGAACCGATGTGCGCACGCGTTACACCAACTTCAAAGATTTGTGCTCCACGTGGAATGTCGATCTGGGCGCGGTGGAGTCGTGGGCCAAAGAAACCAGCAAACCTCGAACGGAGCAAAAGTGATCGTTGCCACAGTGACCGGCGGCCCGGCTCAGACCAACTGCTATCTCGTCGCGGCCGATGGTTCGACCGAAGCGGTCGTAATCGATCCGGGCTGGAACGCGGCGGCCATTCTCGCCAAGGCCCGAGCGCTCGATTTAACCATCAAGACGATTCTGATCACCCACGGCCACTTCGATCACATCGGCGCGGTGACGGATTTGCGCGAGGCGACGGGCGCGCCAGTGGCGCTGCATCCGCTCGATGAGGATTGGTTGGCCGTCAACGGCGGTGCGGATTTATTTGGCCTGAAGATCCGATCGGTGGCGACACCCGACGTGAATTTGTCTCATGGTGAAGTGATCGAAATTGGCGCATTGAAATTCGAGACGCGCTTTACGCCCGGTCACACGCGCGGGCATGTGGTCTTTGTCGAGCACGCGCAACAGGCTGTTTTTGCGGGCGATGTCTTGTTCGCCGGATCAATCGGACGCACCGACTTGCCCGGCGGCGATTACGATACTTTGATCGGCAGCATCCGCGATCAATTGTTGTCGCTGCCGGATGAATTCAAGGTGTACGCGGGTCATGGTCCGCCCACGACCATCGGCGCGGAACGGCAATTCAATCCGTTTTTGTAGGGGCGAGGTTACCTCGCCCCTACATTTTGTGTGGAGGTCAGTATGCCGAAGTTAACGTGGCGCATGCTGCGCCAGACCGTGGTGGATTACGCACTGTTGACGGTGGGCGCGGCGCTGCTGGGGATCAACATCGATCTGTTTCTGGTGCCGAATAAAATTGTGTCGGGCGGAGCGACGGGTATCGCCACGATTTTGACGATTCAATTTGGCTTGCCTACAGGTGTGATTGTGCTGTTGATCAACATTCCGTTGTTTATACTGGGCATCCGGTTTGGCGGCGGGCGGCGCTTTGCCATTCGCACGGTGTATGCCACGGTCTTGATGTCGGTCTTGACCGATGCCTTTGTGCCGTGGGTCGCGTCGATTCCGCCGATTACGCAGCCGTTGTTGTTTACACTGTACGGCGGCCTGTTGGACGGCATCGGCATGGGGTTGGTCTTTCGCGGGCAGGGCACAACGGGCGGCACGGACGTGGTGGCGCAGCTGCTCAATCGGCTGCGGGGCGTGCCGCTGGGCCAGACCATTCTCGTCGTGAACAGCGCCATCTTGATCCTCGCCGTGATCGTGTTTGGCCTGGAACCGGCCATGTACGCGCTCATTTTGACCTTTGTGGCCGCGCGCGTAGTCGACGTGGTGCAAGGCGAGGCCGACTACAGCCGCACGGCTATCATTATCAGTTCGCAGGCGTTTGCCATCAAGTCGGCCATTCTAACGGAGATGGAGCGCGGCGTGACGGTGCTGAATGCGCGCGGCGGCTACACAGAGCACAATCTGGATGTGCTGTATTGCGTGGTCGCGCGCAGTGAAATCAGCATTATGAAGCGCTTGATCCAATCGATCGATCCCCGCGCCTTTGTGGTCTTTGCGGATGCGAGTGAGGTGCTGGGTGAAGGGTTCAGAGAGTTGCGATGAATTGGAAGTTGGAAGTTGGCGGTTGGAGTCTACCCTCCAACTTCTAACCGCTAACTTCCAACCTCTATCTAAACGGCACGGGTACAAAAATCAGCCCGAAGATCACCAGCGTGATCAAGGCCATGAATTTGCGCGACGGATCAAGCGGGGTGATGTCGTCGAGGGCGGGCGCATGCTTGACGCCAAACACCAGGCCGAGCACGGCCCACACCAGCCACGTCGTTGCGCCAAAGACTACACCCAGAATCACCAACACCCCGATCGTGACGAAGCCCACCCATTTGGCCCGGCGGCCCATGACGGCATACAAAATGTGTCCGCCGTCGAGTTGGCCGATGGGCAGCAAGTTGATGACGGTGACGAACAGCCCCAGCCAACCCGCCAGCATGATGGGATTCATCTGCACGCCAAAGCCGGGGCGTAACGCGTCGGGTTGAAACAGGCCGATCATGAATTGCGTGAAGATCGAGCGGCCGAGTGTCAAACCGCTGGCGCCGTGGCTCACGGTGCCCGTCGATAAACCGATCGCAAACGCGCCGATCGCGACGATCAGTCCGGCCAGCGGCCCGGCCACGCCGATGTCGAATAAGGCGCGTCGATGCGGTATGGGCGAGCGCATTTGAATGAACGCGCCCAGCGTACCCAGCGGCAGCGCGCCGAACGGCGGCATGGGGATGAAGTAGGGCAGCGTGACAGCGGTGCGATGGTAGCGGCCCGCCGCATAGTGGCCCATTTCGTGAACGCCCAAAATCAGCAGCAGCGTAAACGCAAAGGGGATGCCCTGCAACAGCAAGGCCGGTCGCCGCAGAAACACGTCCGGCGAGCGCATCAACACGCCGCTGATAATGGCCCCGGCCATCAGGGTCGTGATGATCGTCGCGATCAGCAGCAGCACGTTGATGATCAAGCGGGCGGGACGCGCGGCCTCCACACCGTGCAGCGCTTGCACCACATCGGTGTCGCCCTCGCGTTGCAGGATGATCGTATAGCCGCGATCTTTGAAGCGCGGTTCCAGCGTTTGATAGGCCACGTCTGAGGCTTGCGTCAACTGCCCGCGAAATTCGATCGCTTGATCGGGCGCGCCGACTTCGGCCGCCTCATCCAGGATTTTTGTTTCAGCAATCGAAAAGACATCCGTCAGCAGCGACCGTAAGGGAGCGAGTGTATTATCGGGTAGAGCCACTTCCAACTTCTAACCTCCAACTTCCACTCTCCAACATCCAACCTCTAAGAAAACGGCACCGGCGTAAAAATCAGCACAAAAATGATGATCGTGGCATACCCGATGAGTTTGCGTTTGCGATCGAGCGGCGTGATGTCATCGAGCGGGGGCGGATGCCGCAAGCCAAACACCTGCGAGAGCAGCGCCCACATCAGCCACACGTTTAGCAATTGCTCGGTCGCTACCGCCAGATACGCCCCCAGCGCGATCAAGATCAGCAAGACCGCATTGGCCACGCGCCACTGGATGCGGCCAAATAGCGCGTAGATCACGTGCCCGCCGTCCAGTTGGCCGATGGGCAGCAAGTTGATCATCGTGACGATCAGGCCGAACCACGCCGGAAAAGCCACCGCATTGACGATCACATCGTAGCCGCCGCCCGGCAACCACTGGCCTTTGATCAGGAACTTGAGTAAAGCATACAGAATGGAGTTGCCTTCTTGCGAGCCGGGCACGGGCGTCCCCACGTATTGCACCGGCGAGGTCAGCAAGCCGATCATCAACAAGGGAATCGCAATCGCCAACCCGGCCAATGGCCCGGCCACGCCAATGTCGAACAACTGCCGCCGATTCTTGATGGGCGACTTCAATCGAATGACCGCGCCCATCGTGCCCAGGCCAAACGGCATGGGAATGAAGTAGGGCAGCGTGACGTTGGCTTTGTGCAGGCGTGCCGCTACATAGTGGCCCATCTCATGCACGCCCAAAATGCCCAGCAACGCCAATACATAGGGCAGGCCGTTGAGAATGAAAGTGGGATTGCTCATTACGGCGCGCAGCAAGTCGCCATCGAAGCGATTCAGCGCAGTCGCTAACTCCTCGCCGCCCGCATATTGAATGCCCACGTACAGCGTGCTGAGCATGGTCAGGCCCAACAAAATAACATTGGTGCTGGTTTTACTGGCAGACGCTTGCACGATGCCGTGCTGCGCCACCACAATCTCTTTGCCGTCGCGTTGGCTGAGCATGGGCGTGTAGCCCATCTCGATAAAATTCGCGTAAATGTGATCGAACGCCTCTTCAGACGGACGCATTAACACGCCCGTAAACTCGATCAATTCCACGGGCGCTTCATGAATGGTGTGATTCTCGATGCGCATCACTTGCCCCAACGCGGATCGCAACGCGGCGATCACTTCCAGCGTCGTGGCGGGCGCATACACTTCAGTCCGATAGTCCATATCTCATCCTGGGTAAGGGCGAAGCATTCGCTTTCCAATCAGGGCGATAACCGCGACTCATGTGCGAATGCTTCGCCCTTACGACATCAAACCCGGTAAAAGACTACGTGAACGGCGCGCAGGCGTGGCGGGCGTCGCTGGCTCGATCGGTTCAGCTGCGCCCGTCGGCCCGTTCACTTCACGAAATTGCATGCGATATAAACGCGCATACAAGCCATCTTGCGCGATCAATTCGGCGTGCGTGCCCTGTTCGATCAACCGACCTTGATCGAGCACCGCAATCCGATCGGCGTTGTGGACCGTCGAAAGTCGATGCGCGATCACGATCGAGGTGCGACCCTTCATCAGTCGTTCCAGCGCTTCCTGCACCAGCCCTTCGCTTTCACTATCCAGCGACGAGGTGGCTTCATCCAGCAGCAGAATGCGCGGATCTTTCAGAATCGCGCGCGCAATGGCGATGCGTTGACGCTGGCCGCCGCTCAACTTCACGCCGCGCTCACCCACGATGGTCTCGTAGCCGTTGGGCAATTGCAGAATGAAGTCGTGCGCGTTGGCCGCGCGGGCTGCGTCGATGAGTTCCGCTTCGCTCGCGTCGAGTTTGCCGTACACGATGTTCTCACGCACCGTGCCGCCAAACAACAGCGTTTCCTGCGGCACCAAACCGATCTGTTCGCGCAACGATTTCACTTGCACCGATCGAATATCCACGCCGTCCACGCACAGACTGCCGCCGCTGACATCAAAGAAGCGCGGAATCAAATTGACCAGCGTGGTCTTGCCCGCGCCGCTCGGCCCGACCAGGGCCAGCACTTCGCCTGGCTTCACTTCCAGCGAGACGTCGTGCAGCGTGTGAACTTTGGCATTGTCCTTGTAGGCAAACGATACGCTATCGAGTTGGATATGACCAGCGACGCGGGGCAGGGGTTGCGCGTTGGACGCATCCGCAATATCGGGCGGCGTGTCCAGAATCTCGAACAGCCGCTTCGTCGCGCCCAAGGCTTCTTGCAAGCCCGTCCACAAACTGCCGAATTGACCGATCGATCCAGCGATGGTCATCGTCAGGATCAAGAACATGACGAGTTGCCCGGGCGATAGATTTTGATTCAACACCTCGTGCCCGCCAAACCAAAACACCGACACGACGGCGGCAAAGCCCATGAATGAGGCCAGCGGCCCGAACACGGCCGACAACCGAATGCGCTGTTGCGCCAGTTGAAAGGTGCGCTCGATGGCGTCGCGGAAACGGCCAATTTCATAGGGTTCGCGCGTGAAGGACTGCACCACGCGCACGCCGCCGATGGCTTCTTCCAGCACCGTGGTCGCGCCCGCTAGTTGATCTTGCACTGCGCCGGACAACTTGCGCAAGCGCCGCCCGAAGACGCGCGCCACGATGACGACCAGCGGCACCAGCGCCAGCATGAACAACGTCAAGCGCCAGTTGGTTACCACGATCAAGATCATCGCGCCGACGAAGGTCAGCACTTGAGATAGCGCTGTCGAGATGTCATTGGTCATCAACGCGCGCACCGTCGAGACGTCATTGGTCAAGCGGCTGACCAGTTCGCCTGTGCGGCGTTCGTTAAAGAAACTTAGGGACAGGCGTTGCAACTGCTCAAACAAGCGCAAGCGCAGATCGGCCATGATGCGCTCGCCCAGGAATTGCAGTTGATACGCGCGGATGAAGTAGAAGACGCTTTGCGTGGCGAACACGCCCACCAGCAGCAGCGTTATCTGATTGAGCAGCGCGCCGTCGTTCTGCTTGAAGACCGCATCGATGAGGAATTGCAGCAGGTACGGCCCGGCCAGACTCAACACGCTGCCGATGACGACCGCGACCAGCGCGATGATCAATCGGCCGCGATAGGGCTTGACGAAGGCCAGCAGGCGGCGAAATTGATCGGTACTTTTCAGCGGGTTTTCCCGCTGTTTTGATTCAGGTTGTGCCATAAGACCTCGTTCACCCCTCGCCCTATGGGAGAGGGGACGGGGGTGAGGGGTGATGACCAGACAAACATCGGGCGGGTTGTGGCCCGCCCGACATGTAACGCTGAGAAAAGTATAGCCCGTGCAATGCAGTGCGTCAAGAAACGACCCTCGCCCCCGCCCGATCGACCTTCAAAATCCAGGTGCGCGATTCGATGGCATTGGCCGCAAACGCCGCCGTCATCGCCGCCGCAATCTCGGCATGCCGATCGTGCGCGAAGGCGATCAGGCTCGGCCCGGACCCGCTGATGGCAATCGCCGCCGCACCCGCGCTCTTGGCCGCCGCCAGCACCATATCGTAGCCGATGATGAGATGCTTGCGCAGCGGTTGGTGCAAGCGATCGTCCATCGCGCGGCTCAACAGGCTCAGGTCGCCGCGCGACAGCGCCAGCGTCACCAGCGCCACACGCCCCGCGTTGAAGATGGCATCCGCGCGCGGGATGTGCGTGGGCAGAATGCGGCGGGCCGTTTTCGTCGCCACGCGCAAATCGGGATTGATGACGACCACCGTTAGATCAGGCACGTCCACCCGATCGACGATCGGCCCTTCATCGTCCGCCGCGACGATCACCAATCCGCCCAACAGCGCAGGCGCGACATTATCGGGATGGCCTTCAATCTCGATGGCGAGGTCGAGTAATTGGGCATTGGTCAACGGGTAATGGGTCAACGCATTGGCGGCGACGAGGCCGCCTACGATAGCCGCCGAACTTGATCCTAGCCCGCCCATCATGGGAATACGATTGATCGAGCGCAGGCACAGCCCCGCTGGGACATACCCCACCCGATCGAACACACGCTGCGCCGAGCGCAGAATCAAGTTGCTGGCGTCGTGCGACAACTCCGCCGCGCCTTCGCCGTCGATGACGATCTCCAGCCCGCGCGGAATCTCCGTTAACTCGATCTCTTGATACAAGGCGAGCGCCATGCCCAGGCAATCGAAGCCGGGACCGAGGTTGGCGGTAGTAGCAGGCACTAAGACTTTCATAATGAACAATGCTGTGTACTGCGTAATTCGTACTGCGTAATTTCTTTTTTACACCGCACGCATTACGGATTACGCATTACGAATTAGGCACTCAACACTTCTTCCAACGCGCCCATTTCTGCCGCAATTTCCAGCGGTTTCGCCATGCGGTCGGTGATGACGGTGGGGTCTTTCAGGCCGTGCCCCGTCAGCACACACACGATGCGTTTGCCCTCATAGGCGTGCTTGTTTTGTAGGATGGCCTTGCGCAAGCCCGCCACACTCGCCGCCGAGGCGGGTTCTACCCACACGCCTTCCAGTTGGGCAAGCAAGCGCTGCGCGTCGAGGATTTCATCGTCGCTGACGGCCAGGATGCGGCCGCGTGATTCTTCGGCGGCCACCAGCGCCTCTTCGCCACGCGCCGGTCGCCCGATGCGAATGGCCGTGGCGATGGTCTCCGGGTTATCGACGGCGTGGCCGATGACGAGCGGCGCAGACCCTTCGGCCTGTGCGCCCAACAGGCGCGGCAGCGTGGTCGATTTGCCAATCTGCTGATATTGCTTGAAGCCCGCCCAGTACGCGGTGATGTTGCCCGCATTGCCGACGGGCAGGCACAACCAATCGGGGGCGGCCCCCAGCGCATCCACGATCTCAAAGGCGGCGGTCTTCTGGCCTTCGATGCGATACGGATTGATCGAGTTGACGAGCATGATCCGCCCGGTGGCCGAAATCTCGCGCACCAGGCGCAAGCCGTCATCGAACGAGCCTTGGATCTGGATCACTTGCGCCCCGTAGGCAATCGCGCCCGCCAGTTTGCCCGCGGCCACTTTGCCCTGCGGAATCAGCACCACGCACTTCAGCCCGGCGCGCGCGGCATAGGCCGCCGCACTGGCCGCGGTGTTGCCCGTGCTGGCGCAGATCACGGCGCGTGCGCCATCGGCCACGGCTTGCGTCATGGCCGCCGTCATGCCGCGATCTTTGAACGAGCCGGTCGGGTTCAACCCTTCGAACTTGGCGCGCAGATCGGCGTTAAACAACATCAATTCGCGCGCCAGGCGGGGCAGGGGAATCAGCGGCGTGTCGCCTTCCAGCATTGTAACGGGTTCGATATTGGCGACATTGAGTAAGGGACGATAAGCGGCGATGACGCCGGGCCAGGCCATAGAGTCCTCCAATGACAAATGACTAATGAACAACGGGCCGGATTATATCATGTGACGAGTGAAGCCTACTGCGTAAAACGTACTGCGTAACAAGCCTAGTCACCGGGCCTGTTACGCAGTACGCATTACGGATTACGCAGTCCGTATCATACCGTCGAGCGTTTACCGCACCGTCGTATTCTGCATCGTCGGCAAAAACACCGTCGCCGGATCAGTGCTGAAGCGCAGCGGCAAAGTCTGCGACACGACCAGCGGATCATACACGCCGGAGGAATTCCACGCGACAAATCCGTCGGCTTTGACACCGGTGGGCACGGTCATCTTGGCGTAGGCGCTGAAGGTCGTTAAGTTGATCAGTATGGCGTTGGCCCATGAGGCCGAGATCGTGCTGACGCTGTCCGCGCAGATGCGCACCAGTCCCAACGGCGGCACGGCTATGGTGGTGCTGATGGTCAACGACCCGTTGATGTAGAACGTCTGCAACCCGACGGTTGAAGTGGTGGCGTTGGTGTTGTAGAGGAACAACAGTGTGGTGCTGGTATTCTCATCTTGCGGCGTGAAGTAAACGGTCGTGCCGGACGTGGCCGCCGCTGCCGCCAGGTCGCGGGCGGTGGGCCGGTATTGATCGGGCAGCGTGACATCCGGCATGCGCGCCGGATTGCTGTCGCTGTCGGTCAGCGTGGGCGGTGCCGCGAGCGGTTGCCCCTGTGCCTTGGGCGCTAGCACCAGTGAGCCGAGCGCGAACAGGGCAATTCCTAAGACAATCAAACTGTTTAGCCAACGACGCGAATTCATTCTTGCCTCCCCAAGCTGTTAAGTAACTGCTCAATCGTCATCGGTTCGAGCGAATCGATGACCCCCGGATTGATTATAACGTAGCGAATGGTGCGTGACGAGTGACGCGCAACGGGTAATCCGTAACGGGGAGCGGCCAATGCTGACCACGCCAGTTACCGATTACGCCTCATGCTATAATGCGCCATCTTGCGTTGGAGGCCCACATGCAACTGCCCGATCCGTTACCCACCGACCCGGAAGCCCTGGAAGAACTCTATCAGACTTACTGCCAGCAAGCGGACGCGGACGAAGTGGAGTTGCAGCGATTGACAGAGGCGCGGCTGGCCGTCTGGGGACTCGATCCGCAGCACATGACGGCCGATCAGATCTTCGGCGCGATGAGCGAATCGATGAATAGCATGCTGATGAATCTCTACGCAGCGCAGGACGAAGCGCCCGACGATGAACTGGCCGCGCAGATGAAAGAATTGATCGGGATGGCGGAACAATTACGTACGCACATCAGCGAGGCGATGCAAGACCTGGGGGATGATGAACAATGAACAATGAAAAACGCGCATCACGCAGTACGCATTAGTCTTCACGCATGAGCACCGCTCGCACCGGCGCGCCGTCGCCGTCTTTCAGTTTCAGCGGCAAACAGATCAGTTGATAGTTCCCCGCTTCAATGCCGGTTAGATTCAAATTCTCCACGGCGATGATGCCCGCGCCCAACAAAATATCATGCGGTGCGATCGTATCCGCGAAGGGTGCGACCGACATATAGTCCACGCCCACGAGTTGAACCCCACGCCCGACCAACCACTCCGCGCCCGATCGATCCACGCCCACGTAATCGGTGTGGAAGGCGTTATCGCCGCGCGCCCAGATTTCGGAGTTGCGCGTGCGGAAGAGCACCCGCCGCGTGTCGGCCGGGAGGTTCAGCGCATTGAGCAGGGCGGCATCGATGACGTTTGCGTCGGGGATATACACCACCAAACATGGGCCGATCAGCACGTTCAGATCGAGTTGATCGACAGTGCGCCCGCCCTTGATGAAGTGCAACGGCGCATCCAGGTGCGTGCCGATGTGCGAGCCGCTTTCCAATCGGGACAACGTACACACATCGCCGTTGTTCACGTCGGCCACGCGATAGAAGTTGATGGCCGGATCACCCGGCCACACGGGCAAATTGTTGGAGATGGTTAAGGTAATGTCGAAAATAGTCATAATGAAGAATCAGCGATAAGGTGAGCAAGCGACTACTCTACTAACTTACTAATTTACCAACCTACTATTCCTCTGCCTTCCAATTCCTGAACACGCTCAGCAACTCATCGCGCGCCTGCGGCTCGATGGTGTCTTCGCTCAGGTGGCCCAGCGTGCGAATGGTGATCTGCATCTGATCGAGGTAATGGCCGCACGCCTCGCATTCGGCCAGATGCATCTCAAAGCGCGACCGCTCGGTCGGCGGCAGCGCGCCTTCCAGATAGTCGGTCACCAGTTCAACCAGTTCGTTGCAAGCCAGATCGTGAGCCATTAGCGTTGTGCCAGGTAGTCTTCCAGCGCGGCGCGCACTTTGGCGCGCGCCCGATGCAGTAAGACGCGTTGATTAGTCTCGGTGATGTCCAGCGCATTACACACTTCGTCCGAACTCCAGCTTTCCACGTCACGCAGCGTAATCACTTCGCGCTGGGCGGGCGGCAGGGCGGCGATGGCCGATCGGATGTGGGCCAGCGCCTCGCGCGAGAGCAGGCGCGTTTCCGGTTGATCCGTCCAGGCGCTCGGCGCAATCGACCAACTGCCCGCCCATTCCTCGTCGGGCGACACAAAACGATCTGGCGTGACGGCGGGTTCGTCTGATTCCGCGTCCGCATCAAACAGCGTCGAAAACGGCACGCTGCGCGCCTCGCGCACACCGCGCGTTTTGGCCGTGTTGGTCAAGATGCGAAACAGCCACGTTTTGAACGACGAGCGGCCTTCAAAGCGATCGATGCCTTTGAGCACGCCCAGCCAGGTGTCTTGCACCACATCTTCGGCGGCGGCGCGATCGGGTACGTATAGCTGCGCCAGGCGCACCAACGAGCCATGATACCGCTCGACCAGCTGGACAAACGCCGCTTCATCGCGGCGGCGCAGGGCTTCGATCAGGGTGGTTTCGTCGGTGAGGACAGGTTGCGTGGTCATGGCTGAGCGAAAGCATACAACACGGCTTGGCCCTTGTCAACAACTCTCGGCCGCTTGTTTTGAATCTCGGCCCGCCGTCGCTGCGTATTGAACAACAAGTCACTTTACTGGAGCAGACCGCGATGAGCGAATTTGGAAGTGCGGCTACCCTGTTGGACCGGATGAATGCCTTGCCGGAACCGTACCGCAGCAACTTAATCGAGTGGTTCCGCTGCGGGCTTGATTGGTCGATCCACGCCCCCTGTGAAGGCCTGATCAACCTGGCAGACTTGTTGCGCACCGCGCCGCTGGGGCATCTGGTGCAGCTGAAGCAGGTGTTGGGCGAGGCCGAACATTGTTTTGGCGGCCTGACGTCTGTAACGAATCCCCGCCTGAGACAGACTATGTTCGCAACACGCAGTTAATCTTCTGTTGCGAAGGGAAAACATGTCTCATACCAACCTCACGGTTTACGGAGCAACCTGGTGCGGCGACTGCAAGCGCGCCAAGAAATTCTTGGGCGAACAGCGCGTCCATTACGAATGGGTCGATGTGGAGCAAGATGCAACCGGACTGGCGCTGGTCGAGCGCCTCAATCACGGCAAGCGCATCATCCCCACGATTGTCTTTCACGACGACGACAGTTTCCTCGTCGAACCCAGCAATGCAGAATTAGCCTCAAAATTTGGCTTGCAAACCAAGGCCCGCCTGGACTATTACGATCTCATCTGCATCGGTGGCGGGCCGGCCAGCCTCACAGCCGCGCTGTACGCGGCACGCGAAGGGTTGGACGTGCTGGTGATCGAGAAGAGCGGCCTGGGCGGGCAGGCGGGCGTCACCGAGCGGCTGGACAACTTTCCCGGCTTCCCGGACGGCATCGGCGGGGGCGAATTTGCCGATCGGCTGACTACCCAGGCACGGCGTTTTGGCGTGGAACTGTTGCAGGCGCAGGAAGTCATCGGTTTGCGCGACGAAGAAGAATCAAAGTACATCACCACCGCCGATGGTCACGAGTACGGTGCGCGGGCGGTGTTGATTGCGACCGGGTCAACGTACAAACGCTTGGGCGTACCGGGCGAGGACGACCTCATTGGTGCAGGTGTGCATTTCTGCGCCACGTGTGACGGGCCGTTTTACAAGGGCGAACACGTCGCCGTCATCGGCGGCGGCAACAGCGCGGGTGAAGAAAGCCTGTTTCTCACACGCTTTGCGGCCAAGGTGACCATCCTCGTGCGCGGCGCAGAGATGACAGCCAGCCAGATCGTGATCGATAAAGTTGCGGCGAACGATAAAATCGAAGTGCGCTACAACACCGAAGTCACTGAACTTCACGGTGAAGCCAAACTCAACGGCCTTACCGTGCTCGATCGGATCAGCGG
>JAGOBP010000009.1 GCA_017999195.1 Thermoflexales bacterium | reverse complement strand
GCGGCCCGCTGCACTGGCAAGGCTTGATCGATCTGGGCTGGCTGGGCGAACGCTCTGGCCCGCCGACGGCTTTCCGGCTGACGGCCTTGGGCGCGTGGCTATTGGGTCTTGGTCCGCAACCGGAAATTCGCGCCGAGGGTGGCCGGGTGATCGTGCAGCCCAATTTGCACATCGTCGCGCTTGATCCCGTCAACGATGCGACGCTGGTCACACTCGATCGCTTTGCCGACCGCCTCAGCGCCGAACGCGCCGTCGAATATCAACTTACGCGCGCCTCGGTGTATCGCGGCCAACAGCAAGGTTGGGACGTGCCGCGCATCAAGGACTTTTTGCGGCAACAGACCAACACCGACGTGCCCGGCAACGTGGCGCGCACGCTGGACGAATGGCAAACGCTGCACGAACGCATCGTGATTCGGCCGCATGTGGCGCTGGCACACGGCTCGCCCGCCGCGCTCGATCTGCTGCAAAACGATAACCACAGCGCCGCCGTCATCGTCGCGCGGCCGCAGCCCGATGTGACGTTAGGGCAGGCCGCCCGCGCGATCAAGCCGCTGACACAGGTGCTGCATCAACACGGCGTGCTGCCGCTGATCACGCGCCAACCGAGCGTGCCACCCAATTCGATCGTGATCGCCGACGACGGCACGATCGAGTTTGCCACCCGCGCGCCCAGTTTGTATTTGCACGGGCATTTAGCGGCCATCGCCAACCCGATCGATGATCGACGCTATCAGATCAACGCGGAGACCATCGAACGCGCCACGCGCAGCGGCCTGAACGCGCCGCAGATCATCGAGCGGCTGGCAGCCATTCATCGCGGCCCCCTGCCCGATCGGCTGGTGCGGCGTATTCGCGCGTGGGCTAAATATTACGGCGATGCAGCCCTCGAAAGTGTGACACTGGTGCAAATTCGTGATGACGACACGCTCAACGAACTACTGGCCGACCCCGAACTGGCGGCGTTGATCAAGCCCTTTGCGCCCGCCAAATCGAAGGCGCTGGCGCGCGTGCGCGAGAAAGACTTGGACGCACTGCGCGCGCTGTTGAACGAACGCGGCATCGATCTGGCAGACAAACTCAAATGACCTCGAAGCCCTTCATCACCGCACAATCGCCGCTGACCGAGACGTTATCCAGCTTGACTAATGACGACCTGAAGCCGCGCGCGCAGTTCTGTATCAAGAATGCGCCGACGCGCAAGAGCGAACTTATCGATGTCATTGTCTCGGCGCTAAATACGCCGGAGACCTTACAACATCTGTGGTCGCAGTTGAACGATTTGTCGCGCCAGACCGTGGCTGCAGCCATCGAGCATGGCGGACAGTTGAATGAAGATGCGTTTCGCGCGCAATATCACGCCTTGCCGTGGGACGAGCAGAAGAAGAAAAAATCAGTGTGGAGTTATCGACGGGAGTATTTGCCGATCGATGTTTTCCTGTATCACGGCCGCATTCCACCCGATGTGATTCCGTTGCTGAAGCCGCTGGTGCCACAACTGACACCGTATGTAGTCGAGGCGCGGGCTGAATTGCCCGCCGCAGAAGTCGACGAGTTGTATATCGCCGAAACTGAAGACGCGGCGGTGCATGATTGGATGGCAACCCTGGGCTTCATTGCCGAAGGCAAAGCGGCCGTGACTCCGGCCAATGAACGTCCCACCTCGGCGGCCGTGCTTAAGCTCAGTGAACGGCTGCTGCACGGTGAATATCTGCCCGGCGAAAACGAGGCACCTTCACCAGAACCGATTCGCGCTTACGGCTGGCTGATGCTGGCGCAAGCCGCGCGCTGTGCGAAGCCCGTCGACAGCAAATTGGAACTCACGCCCAAAGGCCGCAAAGCGCTGGCTGCGCCGGGCGTGGAACAACTGCGCGAGGTGTATCACGCCTGGGTAGAGAATAATCAGGCCGACGAATTGATTCGGATCAACGCCTTGAAAGGTCAGAAGGGCAAAGGCGCGCGCTTGACGCGACCGGCGGATCGCAAAGGATCAATCGTGGAAGCGGTTTGCCGCTGTCCGATCGGCCAGTGGACCGAGCGCGAAGATTTTCTGCGGGCGATTCGCGCATGGCGGCTTGATTTTAGAATTGAACAGCCGGACTATCATGGCTTGAGCAAACTCTACGTGGGCAGTTCGTGGGAATACGGCCATCTGAGCGGCTTCGGACATGAACCGGCCTGGCGCGGCGCGCAAGCGCAATATGTGCTCGTCTGCCTGTGGGAATATCTGGCAACGTTGGGCGGGTTGGACCTGGCTTACGCCCTGCCAGAAGACGCCCAATATCGTCTGAGTTACTTGCTCGACGTGAGCGGCGAACCTTACTTCAGCCGCTATGTGGGTTTGCGCTATTTCCGCGTGAATGCGCTGGGCGCGTACCTGCTGGGTCTGACCGACGAGTACGCCGGTCCGGCGCGGGTTGAATCACGACCGGTCTTCATGGTACTGCCCAATTGCGAGGTAGCAATCACGCAACGTGAGGAATTCACACCCAACGTCCGTGCCATTCTGGAACGCGTGGCCGAGCCGGTCAGTGAAGGCGTGTATCGCTTGCAGCGCGAGCGGCTTCTCACTGCGCTCGAAACGGGCCTGACCACAGAGGCCGTAATCGAATTCCTCGCCGACAAGAGCGCTCAACCGCTGCCTAAAACGGTGCTGATTTTTCTCGACGATATTCAGCGCAACAGTCGCGCCCTCAAAGCCAGCGGCACAGCCGTCTTGTTCAGCGTGACCGATGCGGCGCTGGCGCAACTCATCACCAATGATCGATCGCTCACCGGATTATGCACCCTCACTGCCGACACTACTT
Source organism: Thermoflexales bacterium (assembly GCA_017999195.1). Lineage (GTDB taxonomy): Bacteria > Chloroflexota > Anaerolineae > Fen-1058 > Fen-1058 > JAGOBP01. The sequence goes on along the minus strand of JAGOBP010000009.1, from coordinate 17,854 downwards.
TGGTTGTGCCGGCCGATAAAGAAGCCATCTTCCGACGGCGCATCAAACAGCTGGGCTTCGGCATTCGCCACTAAGAGATGCGGTTTATGAAGGCCGGGCGCTTCGGATACTCAAAGCGGTATAATTCAGCGTTAGTCGGATAAACGACTCGAACCTGTAACGAAGCGATGGGGCTTGATCGGTGCCGGGGTCGGTCGGGCCGGTTGAGTGGCCACCGCAGCCGCTCAGCACCAGACCGATGATCGCCAACAAACTGATACGTACGGTGTAACGAAACAGCCTTTCCTCCTGATCAAAATAGTTCAGCGCCGAATCAGCGGCACATATACGGTTGAATCAACATCGTTGGGGCCGACTTCCACTGCGCCCACATCCGCGCCCAAGCCATAGGGCGGTCGATACCCCGCTGATCTTGTCCCCAGTAATCGACCCACATTGTGCCAAATATATGATCGATGGCCACAAAGCCAGGGCTTGCTTCGTCACCACTTTGCCGCCGCACGTACAATCGGTGGCGAGATTGCCGCTGATGGCGGCCAGCGGCGCGCCGCCGCAATTGCCGCCCGTCGCGCTCGCCAGAATCGTCGCCGTGACGGTCACTTACCCGACGCCAGCGCGCAGTTGGAGGCGCATTTCGCGCCAACCGCTGCGATGGCGGATTGCGGTCAGCTCGCTGCGCAGAACCAGATCGCACGCGACATGACGGCGTGATTGAATGCGCGGCTGGCACCGAACCGGCAACAAAGCCTGTTTCAGCACCTTGAGGCGCGGGTCTGATCGCCGTTGATCCGACCGTGACCGAAGGGATTGCCACACGTCTGCGACGCGAACTGGGTCAACCGTTGCCTGCGATTGACCTTAACGCCGCGTTGCTGTTGCGCGATCTGTGTGAAGCCTGGCCGTTGAGCGCCGAGCAACAGGTGCGCGTGTTGGGAGACGCGCCGGATGTCGTAGGGTGCACATTGTTGGAAATTTGAAGGCCGTCCAATCGCTGTGCTCCAGCTGGGCAAACTACCTCGCAGGGGCACAGGGGTTGTGGCTCTTGGCAAGTCGTTCAGGTTAGGTTCGAGGGCGTTTTACCGAAAATTGGGAACGGAGCAGGTTCATGATTTGCGGCGAACGAAGTCTATCAAGTCGAAGCAGCTACGCTAAATCCGCGGGAACAAGTGGCAAGGTAAAAAAGAAGACACTGCCGTGGTTAGGCTCGCTCTCAACACCCACTTGGCCGCCGAGTCTTTCAATAATCCGTCGCACGATGGACAGGCCCAGACCATGGCCCTGGGTGTTCGGCTGGTATAAGCGCGTGAACTCGGTGAACAAACTCAGTTGATCTTCTGGCGTCAGACCCGCGCCATTGTCACGCACCCAAAAGCGCACCATACCCTCGTGCTCTAATACGGTTGCGCCGAGTTCAATCTGCGGCGGGCGGCCACCGTATTTGATCGCATTACTGAGATAGTTCGTCCACACTTCTTCGACCCAGGCCGGGTAGCCCACGGCTAACGGCCAGGCGAGAGGCGCACTGATTTCAGCGCCAGACTGCTCAGCCAGGTAGCCGACACGTTCTTGCGCATCCTGCACGATCGCCGCCGTATCCAATTCTTCCAGGCGTATGCTGGACTGGCGGCGCACGCTGGACAGCAGCAACAACTCGTCGATGATGCGCGCCATCTTGCGGCTCCCGGTCACCAGATGGACTGAACAGGTGTGCGCGACCGCACTCGACGCGTCGCGAAATTCTTCTGCCAAAATCCCGGCATAGCCGATGATCGCGCTGAGCGGATTTTTAAGGTCGTGGGCCACCGTTTGCGCAAAGGCATCCAGTTCGGCGTTTTGCTGTTGCAGTTCGGCATTGATCTGTTTGATTTCGGCGACACGCTCATCGACCAATTCTTCCAAGTGGTCGCGATGGCGGCGCACTTCGGCCTCTGCTCGAGTCCGCTCGGCAATTTCGAGTTGCGCCTGTTGATATAACTGGGCATTCTGAATGGCAATGGCGGCGTGGTGGGAAAATGTTTGTAAACAATCGGCCTCCGCTGGACCGAACTGACCGGCGGTAGCGCTTAGCACGCTTAAGAATCCGACGATTTGCCCTTGAATGAAGATGGGCGCGCCGACGTAGGATTTTATCCAGGTATGTTCCGGTCGCGAATAGATCCAATCGGGATGGCGCTCGACATCCGCAATCGCCAGGGGTTGGCGCAGGTTCTGCATCTGTCGCAGCAAGCGGGCTTTATCGATATTCATGGTGGTTGAGGCCAGCGTTTCCGCCGTGCCAAAACGTCCATAGCCGCGCCCCAGAAAGACCCGCGCCGTTTGCCCGTCGCGATCTAGCATCATAATATTGGCGGCATCGCCGGGGATGACCACGTTGATTTGTTCCAGAATGCCCGCCAGCACTTCGTTATAATTCAAGGTGCTGTTGAGCGCCACACTGACCTGACGGAACGATTCAGCCAGTTGGCGTTCGCGTTCCAGACTATCCACCAGCCGGGCGTTTTCAATCGCAATCGCCGCTTGCGCGGCCAGCACCAGCACTGTCTCGGCATCGTGTGAGTTGAAGGTCAACCCGCTGCGCTTGTTTTCGATTTCCAACACCCCGATGCAGCGCGCCTGAAATTGTAGCGGCACCGCCAGCAGCGAGTAGGCCTTGACGCCGGTGACCTCTTCAATAACGCGATAATAGCGCGGGTCGTCGGCAACCTCCGGCACAATCACTGGCGCCCGGGACGTAAAGGCTGTTCCGGCAATCGATGCGTCAAGCGGCACGGGGATATTGAGCAGTTTATCGGCCAGATGCGTGGCCGTCATGAACCGTAACTCGCCGGAAGGTTCATCAAACAACAAAATGCCCGCCATCTCGGTATCAGTCAGTTCGACCGCGGCCTGCGTAATCTTATGCAGCAACTGTTCAAGCGACACAATCGCACTCAGGTCGCAGGTGATTTCCAGGATGCGGGCAAAGCGTTGTTGTTCGAGAGAGACCGGACTCATGCAATATATCCTCGATGAAAACTGCACCAGAATTGAGTGTGGTAGCGGTCTGCTCTGGCGACTTGATGAACAACGCGGTAGTGAGCACAGACGGGTCGAGCGCCAACAGTCGAGTCGTGGCTGACGTAGTCAACCACGACTCGACAATTGGTACTGGATGAGTTTTCAGCGTGTAAAGCCGCGTAGCCTTGACACACAGTCTGTTGCTGCTGGCGGCTATTCTATCATGCCAATTTTTGTTTGGCGAATTTCAATTCGCACACTATGATTGCCTGGAGGCCAACCATGACCAACACGCAAGCCTTATCTGCCTATCTTCCTCATGACCGATTGCACGCCCTGGCACGCGGCCAAACCCTGCCCGATCGCGTCTACGGGGCGGCTCTGTTTGCAGACGTTTCCGGCTTCACGCCGCTGGCTGAAGCGCTAACCCAAAACCTGGGGGAGCGGCGCGGGGCCGAAGAACTGACCCGCCAGATCAATGCGGTACATGAAGCCCTGATCACCGAAGTCGAGCGTTACGACGGCAGCGTGATCGGTTTTGTTGGCGACGCAATCACGTGCTGGTTCGAGGAAAAGCATGGAGGTGGAACGACACCGGCTGAAGAAGAAGTTATCGTTCAGCCCGCAACCTTTCGCGCTCTGGCCGCGGCGATGGCGATGCAGACGGCGATGACGGCTTTTCCACAGTTGGCCGTGAAGGTGGCAGTCACCAGTGGCCCGGCCCGGCGCTTTGCGGTGGGCGACCCGGACATACAGCGTCTGGATGCCCTGGTTGGAGCGCCGGCGACGCGGCTGGCAACGGCCGAACAACTGGCCGGACGCGGCGAAACGCTGGTGGATGCGGATCTGGCGCGTCACCTGGGCCTGGATGTCCATGAATGGCGCACGGCTGAGACAGGGGAACTTTTCGCGGTGATAACGTCGCAGAGTGCGCTGCCCGATGGGGTGGCGCACTCCCCTCGTGCGCCGCTACCCCAGATCGACGCTGAAACGCTGAAACCTTGGGTGCTGCCGTTTATCTTTGAGCGCGAGCAAGGGGAACACGGGCTGTTTCTGATCGAACTGCGCCCAACAGTCGCGCTGTTTTTGCGCTTTTCAGGCATCGACTATGACGGCGATGAACAGGCGCAGGTTAAGCTGAACACACTGGTGTGCCAGGTGCAAGCGGTCCTGGCGCAGCACGCGGGGACGCTGTTGCAACTGACGATTGGGGATAAAGGCAGTTTCCTGTACGCCACTTTCGGCGCGCCTGTGCAGCACGAAGACGATGCCCGCCGGGCCGTGCTGGCGGCCCTGGACTTGCGTTCGGCTTGTGCCAGGCTGGCCGTTTTATCGCCGGTGCAGATTGGCTTGAGTCGTGGCGTGATGCGCACGGGCGCGTATGGCGGAACGACGCGCCGCACCTACGGGGTGATCGGCGATGAAGCGAATGTGGCGGCCCGATTGATGAGCAAGGCGACCCCGGGCGAAATCCTCATTTCAGAACGCGTACAAAAGGAAGTCAGCGACCTGTTCGTTATCTTGGCGCGCCCGCCGCTGATGCTCAAGGGCAAGGCCGAACTAACCCTCGCATTCGCTGTGAATGGGTCGCGCCACCAGCGCGCCATCCGTTTGCAGGAACCGAAATATGCCCGCCCCATGGTGGGACGCCGGGGTGAATTGCAGACCATCGAGTCCAAATTGAATCTGGCATTACGAGGCAAAGCGCAGGTGATCGGGATCGTGGCCGAGGCGGGCATGGGCAAATCACGCCTGGTTGCAGAAGTCATTCGTCTCGCGCATGACAAGGGCTTTGCGGGCTACGGAGGGTCATGTCAATCCGATGGTATCAACACGCCCTATCTGGTATGGAAGTCCGTATGGAGCGCTTTCTTTGATCTCAACCCTGAACTCCCTGTGCGCCAACAAATTGTGCTGATGGAACGCGAACTTGAGGCCTTGGCCCTCTCGCGCTTGCAAGCCATGCCGCTCCTGAACAGTGTGCTGGATTTGGAGATGCCCGACAACGATTTTACACGCACACTCGAACCGCAATACCGCAAGAGCATCCTGCAAGTCATGCTCGAAGAATGTCTACGCCGCCGCGCGCAGACTGAACCGATATTGATTGTCCTCGAGGACCTGCACTGGATAGACGCGCTCTCGTACGACCTGCTTGAAGGGCTGGCGAAGATGCTGGCGGATTCACGCCTCTGTTTTGTGCTGGCGTATCGCCCGGCGCAAGTCACGCGCCTGCAAACGTTGCGCCTGGCAACCCTGACGCACTTCACCCAAACTGAATTGCATGAGCTAACGCCGGCTGAGGCCGAACAGGCCCTGCACGCCAAACTGGCACAAGTGTATCCGGCGCAGGGCAATGGCCTGCCTGCAGAGTTAGTGGCTGGCCTGCTGGCGCGCGCCCAGGGCAACCCGTTTTACATCGAAGAACTGATCAACTATTTGCATGATCGGGGTCTCGATCCGCGCAACCTCGCGGATATGAACAAGATCGAACTGCCGGACAGCCTGCACACACTCATTCTCAGCCGCATTGATCAGGTGAGTCAAAGCGAAAAAACCACCTTACGAGTCGCCAGTATCATCGGGCGCTTGTTCCGCGCTCATTGGCTGACCGGCTACTATCCGAATTTGGGTGATCTGTCGCAGGTAAAAGCAAATTTAGATCAGTTGGACAGGCTCGACATTACCCCGTTGGATACACCCGAACCTGAACTGGCTTATCTGTTCAAGCACATTGTGACCCACGAAGTGACCTATGAAAGTATGCCGTTTGCCACGCGGGCGGCGTTACACGAACAGTTGGCGCGGTATTTGGAACAGCAAATTGCGCTGGGAGCAATTCACGAATCAGCCCTGCTGGATACGCTGGTGTATCACTATACCCGGAGTGAGAACCAAGCCAAACAGCGCGTGTATTTGAAGAAGGCAGGGGAGGCCGCGTTCAGCGTGAACGCTTTTCACACTGCCGCAGACTACTTTACCCGGCTGCTGGAAATCACGCCCGAGAACGACCCGGCCCGATCCGCGCTTGCACTGCAACTGGCGGATGCACGGTACAGGTTGAGTGAATTCCCTGCCGCGCGCGCCGCCATCGCCCAGGCGCAAGCCGCGGCCATGACCGAGGCCGATCGCGCCGCGGTGCTAATGTGGCAGGGACAGTTGAAGAACAATTTGGGAGATTACGCCGAAGCGCAGGCGAACCTGGCCGAAGCCGTGCCGTTGGCGCGCACCAGCGGCGACCGCTTGACCTTGTGTCATGTGCTGTCGGTGTTGGGCAGCAATTACTTAAGCCTGGGCAAATTGGCCGAGGCCAAAGCTGCTCAGGAAGAGAGCCTGGAACTGGCCCGTGCGTTGGGTGACCTGCCCCGCGAGTTGGCCGCGCTCAATCGTTTGGGAAAACTGGCGATGATGCAAGATAACTTGGCTGAAGCCGAACAAATCTCTACCGACATCCTTCGGCGGGCGGTAGCAACAGGCAACCGCTATCGAGCGATGGGCGCACTCAACAATCTGGGCGTGATAGCGGCCAACCGCAAGGATCTTGCGGCATCCAGGGAGTATGCGCAGGATGCCTTGGCGCTTGCGCGTGAGATTGGCGCACAAAATGCCATCGCGCTGTTTCTCATCAACCTGGCGGCAGACGACATCGAACTTGGACAACTTGCCGTGGCGCGCGCCAGGCTGCGTGAAGGGCTGACGCGGGCGCTCCGGCTTGGCGCCCTTCCGTCCGTGGAATGGGCAGTAATGCATTTTGCCAGCCTTGTCCACGCTGAGGGGCAGACCGGGCGGGCATTGGCGTTGGTCGGCTTAGCGCGCAGCCATCCCGCTTGGAGCAAAGACCTCCAGCGTGGCTGGGATGAAACGCTAGCCGAATGGAATCTCGACCCAGAGGTGATGGAGGCCGGCCTGGCTGAAGGGGCAACACTGGATTGGGCCGCAACAATTCAGGAATTATTGGAGGGCTGAACTCGCCGGGTAGCGGGGCCAGACATGCGCCTGCCACAGCGTGCGCCAGCCGCCCTGAAATAGGAGACCAACCGCTGGCGCGGTTGAGTTTGGATGAACTGTGGTCATTTGTCCTGAACAAAGGCCAGAAACGTTGGCCGTGGATCGCTCTGTGCCGGCGGACGCGCCAAGTGGTCGCGTTCACCCTCGGCGACCGGAGCGACAAGACCTGTCGTCGACTCTGGAACAAAATCCCGGCGGATTACAAGCCGTGTCAGTCGTATAGCGATTTCTGGGACGCTTATCAAAAGGTGTGGCCCGCTGAGACGCATCATGCAGTGGGCAAAGACACAGGCGAAGCCGCCCACATCGAACGCTGGAACAACACCTTGCGGCAGCGGCTCGCGCGCTATGTCCGCAAAACACGGTCGTTCTCGAAGTCCGATATTTATCACTGGATTGTCACGGCCTGGTTCATCCTCGAATACAACTTGAGCCGGTCACTTATCTCTTAAGCGTCGTGTCACATAACCTTGAGTAGAACTTGTCACCAATGAATGGTGAGAATCAGTAAAGATATGGAATGTGGATGTGCCGATCCTTTCTACGATTGCGGTTACGCAAATGTTGGCTAATGCGATGTTGAGTCGCTTGAGCGTTGGGATCATCGCTATTGTCCAACAGTATTAGTTGAATATCGCTAAACACGATTTCGACGGGGTTGTCGTCGGGACTGCCTTTGGGCAGACTGATCCAGTGCAAGCGTAGCGCACGCATGACCCGCCGGGTGTCCCGTGACTTGCACGGATGAGCGCGGTCTTGATCGAGCGCGACCCAGAGCGGTTGCTCCGGGAACCAGCGCCGTAAGCGGCGCATGAACTGACCTACGTAGTGGGCGCTTTTACCCGGAAAGAAACCCCAACAGACACGTCCTTGAATCGCTTCGTAGGCGACGAACAGATAGAACAGGCCGCGGGTCTTCTGCGCTCGCGACAGTACCAATTTCTTGGCCGAGGTGTAGCGACGGCCTCCATAAGCTTTCACGGCGACCGGTTTCACATCAAAAAAGATTAACCGGCCCCGGCGGGGTAACTGCCGCCAAATCCGGCGAATTCGGGCCAAAATGGCACGGCGCTGTGGGTCACGACTAATCAATTTGCGTTGGACCCGTTTGAAGCGGAGGCCCCCCTTTTTAACAGCCGACGAAGATGTTCGCGACTGATCTGGTCAACGATCCGTTGTTGAAGCACATAGTCGCGCAACTTGGCAACGACCAGCGCCCATAGGGTAACCCGCGCTTGCTGGGTGGTTGATCCGCCAGTCGCTGGATGCGCGCGGCTTGCTGCGAACTAATCTGGCGGGGTGCGCCGCCGTGACTCATGCGCGTGACGGCCGCTAGCCCCTGTCGCCCAAAGAGCTGAAGCAAGCGACTCACCGTGTTGAGATGCAGGCTCAGTAACTTGGCAATGGCAGTAGCCGCTTAGCCTGTGACATACAGCAACAAGATCTCAGCGCGGCGGCGCTGCCGCTTATCCGATGAAGTTTCGATCAACTGTTGCAACTGTTTGACTTCGGCCGTAGTCGGTTTACGAATTTTGGAACGGTGTGCCATGCTTGAACCTCCTTGGATAGTTGTGGCTCAAGCATTCTAACAAAACATTGGTGACAAATTCTACTCAAAGTTATGTGACACGACGCTTAACCACTACCAGATTTTGTTGGTGGCCGGATTGACTGCAATCGCCGCGGCCTGCGTGGCGACGTCGACGGTGGCCGCGGCCGTATTGGTCGCGCCGTCAATCACCGTCACCGTGCTGCTGCCCTGGTTGACGACATAGACCTTGTTCGTCACCGGATTGACGGCGATTGCAATGGGATTTGTCCCGGTGGGGATGGGCGGCAGAACCGTGTCGGCGCGGGCGGGGATGGCGATGCCCATAAGGCTGCTGACGGCCAACAACACAGCTAGCAAGAGTTGTGCAGACTTTTCTGAGAAACGACGGGGATTCATGAGGACTCCTTGTCTGCATCAAGATAGGTTGATCCATCTTCGCGACCAGTCTACCAACCGATCGTCCATACAACGTCCGCACGATCGATCCACGGTCGATGATCCTCAATTACCGGACGCATCGTTTCCGATTCCATTCCGGCCGCCTATCCAGAATACCGCGTCGGACAAATTCAGTGAAGTGACAAACTGCGTGATTTGCCTGGAACGGCCTCCTCTTTGTCTAGAATGAGTCGCTGGAGCAGGCGGGAATGACGGTGGTGGGCAATTACAGAGACGGACGAATGTCGCCAGCAGACGGTATCGACGGCATGATCTTCGACTCAAAATGACTGGGGAAAACAAAAGTCTTCCTGCTCATCACAGAAAGACGTGGTGTGAAGTTACTGACCCGGCGGGCGTCGGACACGCAGCACTCCACCCACATATCACGCCCAAATTCCTTATCGTGCGAGTTTTTGGGGCGATAACCCGTGCCCAACACGATAGCGCCATATCTCCAGTTTGCCTTTTCTCGCACGGCAATGCGGATTGCATTGAGACCTTATTGTGCGAATTTAGGATCTTAGCGATTGAGTCGGTGTAACGGCGCTGTCAGGCAGGCGGAGCCCAAACCCGAATAACCACATTGCCCTTCTTGTGTCCGGTGTCCACGTAATGGTGCGCCTCGATGATCTGGGCCATTGAATAGCGGCGATCGATGACGGGCTTGAACTTCCCCGCTTCGATGAGACCCTTGATGGCGAGCAGATCGGCCAGTTTTTCGCCGTTGCCGGAAGCCTTGTGCACGTTGAGATAAATCCCGGTCGGCTTCAACGCCCGTTCGCCTTGCGACTCGGGCAGCTTGCCCACGGCATCAAATACCACGTCGTAGGTTTCGCCGCGATGCGTGAAGTCTTCGCGCGTGTAATCCACCACTCGATCGGCCCCCAGCGATTTCACGAGTTCCAAGTTGGCAGTGCTGCACACGCCGATCACCTCGGTTTCAAAGTGATGTTTGGCCAGCTGCACCGCGCACGTCCCCACCGCACCGGACGCGCCATAGATCAGCACTTTTTGGCCGGGGCGGATGTTCGCTTTTTGCAGACAGCGCAACGCCGTCATGCCAGCACCAACAACGGCGGCGGCCTCTTCGTAATTGAGATTAATCGGCTTGATGGCGATCATGCCGTCTTCCGGTAGACACTTGTATTCGGCGTAGCCGCCGAAGTTCACATTGAAAGTCGAGGCGAAAACCGGATCGCCAATCTTGAAGCGCGTCACGCTCGCGCCGATGGCTTCAACTTCCCCTGACAGTTCCATGCCCAGGATGGGTCGCTTTGGCTTGCGAACTCCCAGGTAGAAGCGGAACATGATGCGCTGCCAAAACGGCACGGGCATCTTCAGGCTGCGCATGATCGTGTCCCCGATGGTCACTGTGGTGGCATGAATCTTGACCAGAACCTCGTTGTCTTTGGGTGTAGGCTTTGCGATCTCTGTAAGGTGAAGCACTTCCGGTGAGCCATAGTGTGTGTACACGATAGCTTTCATGTCGACAACTCTCCATTCTTTTGATGCGGCACCACTTTTGATGCAGTGCCGTCAGGCGACTTTCAGTGTATGACTTGTCCGCCGCTCGATATTGAGCCCTTTGATCAAGAGCCGGAGAGGGAACGGCAATTCTGCCAAGAATGCCAGGCCAGCGACCTGCCAATTGAGATTGGGCCACAGAAAGAAGATCAAGCAATCGGTTACGTAGCCCACACCGACCACCACCATCAAGACGCCCAATATTTTCGGCAGGAAACCCGACCTGTAGATGAGATAGCCCAGCGGCAGGAGCCAGACGGTCAGGATCTGAGCAGCCTTATCCCCCAGTCTCTGCAGGTTGATAAAGAACTGCACCTGCGCCTGCCACTGAGCGGTTGTAAATACGGTCGAATAGCTGCTATGGCTCAACAGCAACGGAGCGGCATATTGAAAGAGCAGGCCGACCATGCCGATGGCAATACTGACCAGCGCCAAAGCCAGCATAACCAAGGACCAGTCTCTATTGACCGGTGTGAACAATTTGTACAGAGCCAGAACCATAAGAATAAAAACCACCCAACGGGTCAGGCCGATGACAAAGCCAAGGCGGAAAATCGGTTCGTAGGCGGTGATGTGATTGACTGTGGCAGCACTATCTCCGGGAACGATGATGAAGTTGCGAACCAGTACTTCGCTCACGACACCCATCAGGATGACAAGAAAGTACAAGATCCCGGTCATTCTGGCTAATTTATTGGATGCTTCCAGGATTTGCTGGTTAGCCATTTAATGAGCCTCAGCCAGTTGCTTGACTGCCTCCCGGTTGAAGCCCTTGATGATCAGCCACCCACCCATCACCAGTTCTTGGATACCCAACGGGATTTCTAAATACATCCCAATGCTCGTATCTACATGGAAGAGGTGCAGCAGGGCGTTAGCCAAATAGGGTACTACGCCAATCAGCCCCCACACGGTCAGCCAGCGAGGGATCAGCTGGGTGCGATAGAAGGAGAGGTATAGACATGTCGCCCCAATGAGAAACACGATCGTCCCGACCGGGCCTGTGAGGTCTTGGAACTGATACAGGACATTGCCCATGGACTGCAACGCGGCCGAATCAGCCCCGGTGGCAACGTATTCGTTGCCAAGTGCAACCAGGGTCAAAAAGCCGATGGTCTGAATAAAATACGAGGTGCCCTCCAGCGCCCCGCGGAACAGCAGCAAGCCCCCTGCCAGTTCTTCGCTATCTTTTTTGAGGATCGGGTACAAGAAAATCGTCATCGCCATCAGCGAGATGCCCATCATGAGGGTAAAAAATGCTCCTCCGGTAATCTCGGACGAATGGGCGGCAACGAGGCTTAGCATATCCACCCCGGCCAGTGGTTGGCCCGCAATCAATGAGATCAGCACTTCGCCGCCGATGACTCCACCCACAATTCCAAAGACCGTCCCCAAGATGTAGAACGCGCCCCCCATGATGGCATTCATTCGGTATGTTTTCATTTTCCATGTTCCTTCTATGTGGATTGATTTGAATTGATCGTGGCCACTTCGACTCGATCGGGTTTAAGTGGATTGATCGAGATCAGGGGCAAACCCAGATCACGCACTTTCTTGAGCAGGCCATACAGGGCGGCTTGATCGACCACTGGGCCGCTAAGTAGGGTATGGCCGTCCTCTTCCAGCGTGATCGTCAAACCTTCAAACCAGTCGGTCCATTGACTGCCCAGCTGGCCCTTGAGCCTGATCTGATAGACCACGGGTTGACCTGGATCTGTGCTCGGGCTATGTTGGTCTGACATGACTCACTGTGCCTGGTGTGGCCGATCGAAACAGTCTGGGCCACTGACACAAGCCAGTATAAGGGCTGGCCGGGAGTAGTGTCATGGTTCCAAAGAACTATTCAATGGGACTAATTGCAGCGGGGTACGGCTTGCAACGACGCGGTGAAATTCAATGAGCGGACTACTGGCCAGTAGTCCGCCGCGGATTTAAGTCTGCTGTAGAGATGAAGGGCTGAAGATAACGAACGATCAAGGCTGAGGCAAAACGCCCAGTTCCCTGGCCCTGGCAACGGCCTGCGTCCGACTGTGGGCATCGAGTTTGTCATAGATGCTGCGCGCATGAGCCTTGACTGTGTACAGTGAGAGGTACAGCCGATCGGCGATCTCGCGGTTCGTGAGACCCGCAGCGATGTGTTGGAGGACCTCAAGTTCACGTTCGCTGAGAGGCTCGATCAGTGTAGATTGTGGCTGGCGGACGGCTGACGGCAGGATCGTCGCCGGTGGCGCAAAAGCAGCCAGAAGTTGAGCGGCATAACCGATCGGTTGGTGCTCCCTTCCGTGCGCCTGTTTTTCAAGCAACCAGCGCATCGACTCGCCTTCATCCACAAAGATGCGGACGTAGCCTTCCGGCTCGGCGAGGGTCAGGGCGCGATCGAGTGCGACGAGTGCCGCCGAAGTGTTGCCTTGCGCCTGATAGGCCAATGCCTGCACGATCGAGATTTCGATCACACTGCCTATCCGGCGGCTTTCTTCAGCCGCGTGCAACAGGCGATCCAGAAGCCGCAGCGCTGCGGAGATTGAATCAGCCAACCGATCGTCCTGATCATGAGCGATGAGAATTCTGGCGAGAGTGATATGCTCGAATTCATGCAGGTATGATAGATCATCATCAGGCGCTAAGCCCTGCTCGCGTACCCACTCCAGAGATTTAGTCAATTTGCCTTGCGCCACCCAGATGCGGGCCTTCATGGCAGATAGGGGACAGAAGTCCGGCAAGGGCGATCGGATATACCGACGTTCCGCTTCAGCCAACATCGCGAGTGCCGCCTCCAGGTCACCGCGTGCTTCATTGAGCCGAGCTTGAGCAATACACCATTGGTAGCGCCAAACAGGCAACTCCGCTTTCTCGCCCAGTTCTTTGCTGCTTCGCAAGTGTTGCGCGGCCGCCTCCCGGTTTCCCTGTTCAAGATACAGCTCACCCAACTCTCGATGCAGGTCAGCGGTATCGAGTGGAACGGGTTCACCCTGATCCCTGACATACTGCAAACACTGTTCGACAGTCTCGATCGCCTCGCGCAGACGCCCCAGCGCCAGTCTGATCTCGGCTAACACCGCGCTGGTGCTGATGGCATCCGGGAGGTTGCCCGCTGCCCGCAGTCTCAGGGTGTAATCGGCGAAGACTCGTTCTGCCGCTGGCAGATTGCCGTCGGCCCAGTGGGTCATGCCCAGCATCATGGCGGCCTGGCTACGCCTGCGATGTTCACCTTCGGGTGCGAGCTCGAGCACTCGGCTAGCGTATCTGACCGTATCCGGAGTATTGCCACAAGCCTGAGCAATGTAGGCGCGGCCGATGGCGATGGTCGCCGGCAGTGATTTGAATTGTTCGTGATCGACCACCACCATCTCAGTCGTAGTCGCTGTCGATTCCAACCAGCGTTCGGCGTCTTGCAGTCGAGCGGCTGCAGCCTCCATCTCACCCCGGCCCAGCAGCGTATAGCCGTACCAGACATTGAGCACGGGCCGAACATGCATCAACTCAGCGGGCAGCGCCTTCAGCCAACCTAGAAATGCAGCCGACTGAATACGTCCATCCTCGGTTGCTGGTCCCGCTAGTTCGATCAAGCCGGCCGCGCGATCAAACTCTTTGGCGGCTAACGCATGGCGGATCGCATCCGCGGGCAGATCATGCTGCTCGTACCACACACTCGCCCGCCGATGAATCTCAATCACCCGATCGGGCTGTGCTTCTTTCAAGTGCGCTTGCAACACCTCCGCGAAGAGATGATGATAGCGCCACCACTGACGTTGATCGTCAAGTGGAATCACAAAGAGGTTGCCGCGCTCCAAAGTTTCCAGCATGGCCTGGCCATCGGCTTGATCAGTTACGGCATTGCACAACGAACCGCTCAAGCGATCAAGCACGGAAGTTTGCAACAGGAAATCGCGGACAGGTTCAGGCTGATGTCGCAGGACCTCTTCCATCAAATAGTCCAGCACAAACCGATGACTGCCCGTGAACGACCCGATGAAGCCCGCCACATCCGATCGACCTTGCATCGAAATCGCGGCCAATTGCAAGCCCGCGATCCAGCCTTCGGTGCGATGCTCCAGCGCCGCGATATCTTCCGTCGCGAGGTTCAGCCCCATCACCCGATTGAGAAAGTCGGCCGCTTCGGCGGGCGTGAACCGCAGATCGGCGGCACGCAGTTCGGTCAACTGACCTCGAACACGCAGCCGGGCCAGCGGGAGCGGCGGATCCTCTCGGGTGGCGATGACCAACCGCAGTTGCGGTGGCAAATGCTCAACCAGAAAAGTAAGCGCCTGATCCACCGACTGAGAATCAATCACATGATAATCATCCAGCACCAGGATGAAGTTATCCGCGAGGGTGGCGATCTCATTGAGCAGCGTGGTCAGGAGCGTTTCAGTTGGCGGCGGCTGAGGGATTTGCAGCGCGCCTAATGCCGCCGCTCCAAGATTCGCGACGCGCGTCTGCAGGGCGGCCATGACATGCGACCAAAAGCGCACCGGGTCATTATCGCCTTCGTCGAGCGACAGCCACGCGGCCAATCCCTGGCGCGCGGCCAGCCATTCGCTGAGGAGCGTGGTCTTGCCAAAACCGGCCGGCGCAGAAATGAGGGTTAATTTGCGGCGTGCGCCCTCATTCAACCGTTCGATCAGCCGGGAACGCGGGACGGCTTTATCGCGCGGCGAGGGAACGTACAATTTGGTGGCTAAAATCGGCGCGGGCATGACTCCATTATAGAACACGTTTTAGCGGACGGTTTTAACTCCAGGCCGACCGCATGAAGGGCGTGGTGGGCTGGGCCTTGCGCGAAGTAACTGGCCGCTCGCCTCGCTTGTCTGAGTCCAGCGGCCATGCGTAGTCGCGCCCCAAACAAAAAGTCTTCCTGCTCAACACAGAAAGACCTTACTTGAAGTTACGGGTCGGCGGGCGGCAGGCCGGCCGGTGGCAGTCACTTCTCAACCACCCCAAACGCCCTGCCCGCCCCCAATAGACGACGGTTCACAGGTTTTGAAACGATCGATTTTCCGGCCCGCCAGCCTGAGCGGCCGGATGAGGCTGACCCGATCACACAGCCCGATCGATTACACCTCATCGATCGGGCTGTAAGTTACGTTGAAGTGGTGATGTTACGCGCGCGATTGCCGCTTGCGCCAGATGACAAGACTTACGTTCAAGATCAACGCAGCGGCCAACACCACGCCGATCGGCCCTTCACGACCGATCGGCTGCGTTGCCGCTGTCAGGTCATTCGTCGTCACCGCCGTCGGGCCGACGAGGTTGCCCACCGCCCAATCGGACAGCGCCGAGATGCCGCTGCGCCACACGGCTAAACTATCAAAGCCATCACGCGCACAATCCCACCCCGCGCCGCCCAGAGCGCCGGGATATTTGCATACTTTCGGATCAGGCAAGTTGCTGTGCGGCAAGGTCAAACCGATGTCGAAGGCAGCACTGGTCGTCGTGATCGGCTCGATGTGCCAAAACTTGCCAGTCTGAATGCCCGCTGTGGCTTGCGGGTGATTTTGATCGACGCGCAACATCGCCAGGGCTTTCAGGCCGCCCAGCACTTTGGCGATCACGGACACGCCTGAAAACTCGAAGACTTTGTAGATCGCACCACTATTGGTCAGCGTGCCGTTGACGCCGGTGTTGTCGTTGTTGGTGCTGTGCGTCAGCGTGACGCCTGTGCCGATGGTCAGGTTGTAGAACTGCGTCGGCACGGTCGCGGTGAGGGTGCGCGTGACGTTGCTGCCGATGAAGGCGACGGTGCCGCCATTGGCGTTGAACGTGCCGCCCGTGTGTGCGAAATCGCCGTTGAGGATGAGTGTACCCATCGGCGCGGTGAGCGTGCCGCTGAGTTGGCTCAAGGCGGTGAGGGTAGTAGCGCCTGTGAAGGTGATCGCTACGTTCTGATTGGCGTTCACGCTTTCCGCGTAGGTGCCGGGATAGACCGTGACCGATCCACCGTCAATCGTGCTGCTGATGGCGGCCTGAATACCGGTGAAGCACGGCGTATGGCCACCGCAGGCCCCGGCTACATCGGCATAGGTTGACCACGGGGCGCGCACCAGAAAGACGTAAGCGGCAATGGAGCCGATGACGGGACTATAACTGGGACTGGGATTGATCGAGCCAGCGTCCTGCCCATCGGTGGCGTAGGCGTAGAGGATGTGGATGCCGTTCTGCAAGGCAGTTGGCGCGGCTGTCCATTGATTGTTGTTGGCGTAAGCGGCGGTGAGCCATTGGCCTTGCCAGGTGTCTACTTGATAATAGACCTGGTGCCCAATAGATTGGTTGGGTCGGTACTGGTCGAGTGGGGTCAAGATGAAGAATGGCGCGGCCAGACGGTTGAAATTGTCTGGCAGCGGCGTGATGTTGACCATGAGTGGCGCCAACCAGGCCGCTTGCGGTGTAATCACCGTAACATTAGCGCTGCCATAGTTGGCAACATAAACCTGGTTCGTCACCGGGTTCACTGCTACGGCTACAGAGCCTGCCCCGGCGTTGATGGTGGTCGTGCTGTTGGTCGCCCCGTCAATCACCGTCACGTTGTCGCTGCCATTGTTGGCGACGTAGACTTTGTTGCTTACCGGGTCGACGGTCACGGCACGGGGGGATGTCCCCACAGGCACGGTGGTGGTACTGTTGGTCGCGCCGTCAATCACCGTCACGGCATTGCTGACGTAGTTGGCGACGTAGATCTTGTTCGTCAGCGAGTTGACGGCCACGGACCCGGGGCCAGTTCCGACAGCCATCGTCGCCGTCGCCAGACTACCCCCGTCAAGGATGGTCACGCTGTTGCCGTCCGTGTTGGCGACGTAGACCTTGTTCGTCACCGAGTTAACGGCCACGGACTGGGGACTTGTCCCAACGGCGACCGTCGTCGTGGCCAGGCTGCCCCCGTCAATGACGGTCACGTTGTTGCTGTTCTGGTTAACGACGTAAATCTTGTTCGTGACCGGGTTGACGGCCACGGCACAGGGGAACGCTCCGACGTTGACGGTGATCGTGCCATTGGTCGCGCCGTCAATGACGGTCACGCTGTTGCCGTCCGGGTTGACGACGTAAATCTGGTTGGTCACCGGGTTGACGGCCACGGCGCTGGGGAAGGCCCCGACATTGACGGTGGTCGTGCCATTGGTCGCGCCGTCAATGACCGTCACGGTGTTGCTGCCAGAGTTGGCGATGTAAATCTTGTTCGTCACCGGGTTGACGGCCACGGCGCTGGGTAATGCCCCGACATTGACGGTGGTCGTGCCGTTGGTCGCGCCGTCAATGACCGTCACGGGGTTGCTGCCAGAGATGGCGACGCCCCAGTTGGTGACATAGGCTTTGTTCGTTACCGGGTTGACGGCCACG
>JAGOBP010000306.1 GCA_017999195.1 Thermoflexales bacterium | reverse complement strand
GTGAAGAATGTGGGCGCGGTTGCCGGACAAGAAACGGTGCAAGTGTATGTGCGCGATGAGCAAGCCACGCTGCAGCGGCCTGTGAAAGAACTGAAAGGCTTTGCCAAAGTGGCGCTGCAAGCGGGCGAAGCCAAGACGATTGAGTTTGAGTTGAACGAGCGCGCGCTATCGTTTTACGATCCCGATCGGAAACAATGGGTGGCGGAATCGGGTGTGTTTGAAGTGTTGGTCGGCTCGTCGTCGCGGGACATTCGTGCCCAGGCCAAGTTTGAGTTGCTCTAAAGCTTGATCCACGAATCACCACGAATTCACACAAATTAGTGGAAATTCGCGAGGATTCGTGGATCGTTTTGTTTTGGAAAGGACAAATAACATGTTTGACTTAAACCAGATTCGTTCGCAATTTCCGGCGCTGGCTTCCGGCGCAATTTTTCTCGATAATCCCGGCGGCACGCAGATGGCGCAGCAATCGCTGAAGCGCATGACGAATTATCTAACGCGCACCAACGCCAATCACGAAGGCGCGTTCAAAACCAGTCGTGAGTCGGATGCGGTGGTGGATGCGAGCCGCGCGGCGGTGGCGGACTTTTTGAATGCGCGTCGCCCCGAAGAGATCGTGTTCGGGCAGAACATGACCTCGTTGACGCTGCACATGAGCCGCAGCCTAGCGCGGACGCTGAACGTGGGCGATGAGATCGTGGTCACCCGATTGGATCACGATGCCAACATCGCGCCGTGGATGCTGATTGCGGAAGATCGCGGCTGCACCTTGAAGTGGGTGGATTTCGATCTGGAAGATTGCACGTGGAGCGTTGACGCGCTCAAGCAACAATTGACTTCCAAGACAAAATTGGTGGCGATTGGTTATGCGTCGAATGCCGTCGGCACGATCAACCCGGTGGCGGATGCGGTGAAAGCCGCGCATGAAGTAGGCGCGCTGGTTTACATCGATGCGGTGCAGTATGCACCCCACGGCCCGATTGATGTGCAGGCGCTCGATTGCGATTTCCTCGCGTGTTCGGCGTATAAGTTCTTCGGGCCGCATACGGGCATTCTGTATGGCAAGTATGAGTTGCTCGATCAACTGAAGGCCTATAAAGTCCGGCCCGCGCATAATGAGCCGCCACACAAATTCGAGACGGGCACGCAGAGTTTTGAATCGATCGCGGCGGTGCTGGGCGCGTTGGAATATTTTGAATCTTTAGGCGCAGGTGCAACACGTCGACAGAGATTAGTGGCGGCGATGACGGCGATGAAGGAATACGAAAAGGCATTAAGCCGCGCATTGATCGAAGGCTTATCCTCGATCAATGGCCTGCACATTTGGGGCATCACTGATTTCGATCAACTCGATCGGCGGGTGCCAACGGTGTCGTTCACGCTGGAAGGCTGGGCACCGCGCGATGTGGCCGCCGAACTCGATAAGCACGGCATTTACGTGTGGGACGGCAACTATTATGCGCTCGCCGTGATGGATCGCCTGGGCCTGGAAGACAAGGGCGGCATGGTGCGCGTCGGCGCGGCGCACTATAACACACTGGAAGAGATAAACAAACTGGTTGAAGTCGTGCGGACGTTGGTTCGCGGATAATTCGTGATGCGTGGTGCGTGTTCCGTAATGCGTAAAACGTAAGGGGATGTATGGCGCGACAAAACATTTCCAGCGGCACGCCGTGGGAGCCGATTGTCGGCTATTCACGCGCGGTGCGAATGGGTCAGCACGTCTTTGTGTCGGGCACAACCGCGACGGATGCGGATGGTAAGGTCGTCGGGCAGGGCGATGTATACGCGCAGACGGTGCAGGCGCTGAAAAACATCGAGGCGGCGTTGACGCGGGCGGGCGCGAGTTTGACCAATGTCGTTCGCACTCGAATGTATGTGCTCAACATTGACGATTGGGAAGCAATTGGCCGCGCTCACGGCGAAGTCTTCCGCGACATTCGCCCGGCAGCGACGATGGTGGAAGTGAAACGGCTGATCGATCCTGAGATGTTGGTCGAGATCGAAGTGGATGCGGTGATCGGCGAGAGCGTGCCATGATCGAGAAAGTGAATCTGACTCAGAAATTCGGCCTGTTCGATGAATACTGGAGTCCGCGCATCGCGGGTGAGCTAAACGATTCGCACGTGAAGTTGGCGAAACTCAAGGGCGAATTCGTGTGGCATCATCACGATAACGAAGATGAACTGTTCCTTGTCGTGAAGGGTCATCTGACGATCAAATTGCGCGATCAGGACATCGAGTTGGACGAGGGCGAATTTGTGATTATTCCCAAGGGCGTGGAGCATTTGCCGATCGCGACTGAGGAAGCGCACGTCGTTTTGCTTGAACCGAAATCGACGTTGAATACGGGCAATGTGCAGAGTGAGCGCACCGTGGCTGAGCTGAAGAGCGTGTAGATGCTGACGCTGTGTGTTTTGCCAGAGACTTTGGCGATTTGTCGGCTTGAACACGAGGCAAGTGTGCCCATGTGGGCGACCGGTCGTTTCGTGTCGATCACGCGCACGAGCAATGAGTTATCCATCGTATGCAATGAGCGTGAGGTACCGTTGGACGTGAAGGCCGATCGGAGTTGGCGGGCGTTGAAGATTGAAGGGCCCTCGATTTGGCGTTGACGGGCGTACTGTCATCCATCGCCGCGCCGTTGGCTGAAGCGCGGATCAATATCTTTGCCATCTCGACCTTTGACACAGACTATGTGCTGGTGAAGGCTGATCGGGTGACAGAAGCAATCGGGGTGTTGAGACGCGCGGGACACGTGGTTGAATGAAACGAGGCCGACTGATAAAGTCGGCCTCGTTCTTTACATCGAGGTTACAAGCGTTCGAATCGCGCCTGGAAGAAGCGCAGATACTTTGGCTCGTAGACCATCTTCAAGCCGCGCGATGATTCGCGTTGATCGTAAACGGCCTTGACGGACTCCGCGACGACGTCCATGTGCGCTTGCGTGTAAACGCGGCGCGGAATTGTGAGGCGCGTCAGTTCCAACTTGGGATAGTAGTGATCGCCGGTGTGCGGATCGCGGCCCGCGCTGACGACGCCGCGCTCCATCGAGCGGATGCCGGAATCGAGATAGAGTTCGGCGGCCAGCGTTTGTGCCGGGAACACGCTCTGCGGCAGATGCGGATAGAAGCGCTTCGCATCGAGGAAGATGGCGTGCCCGCCGACGGGCATCATGATGGGCACATTCCAATCGGTTAGCAGTTCGCCCAGATAACGCACTTGCCCGATGCGCGATCGAATGTGATTGTCCTGGACCGCTTCGGCAATGCCGATGGCCAGCGCTTCCATATCGCGCCCGGCCAGACCGCCGTAGGTGTGCAGGCCCTCGTAGACCACCACCAGGTTGCGGATTTCTTCAAAGATGTCCCAGTTGTTGACGGCCAGCCAGCCGCCGATGTTGACCAGGTTGTCCTTCTTGGCGCTCATCCACGCGCCGTCCGTGTAGGCGCAGAATTCCAGCAGAATCTGGGCGATGGTCTTGTCCGCGTAGCCCTCTTCGCGTTCCTGAATGAAGAAAGCATTTTCCATCATGCGCGTGGCGTCGAGGAAAATCTTGATGCCGTGCTGGTCGCACAATTCACGCAGGGCCTTGATATTGGCCATGCTGACCGGCTGGCCGCCCGCCATGTTGACCGTGCCCGCCACGCTGATGTAAGCGATCTTGTCCGCGCCCTCGCGTTGGATCAACGCTTCGACCTTGTTGAGATCGATGTTGCCCTTGAAGGGATGCAGATTGATCGGGTCGTGGGCTTCGTCGATGATCACATCCACAAAGATGCCGCCTGCCAATTCTTGATGCAGGCGCGTCGTGGTGAAGTACATATTGCCGGGGACGTACTGCCCGTTCTTGATCACGGTCTGGCTGATCAAATGTTCCGCGCCGCGGCCCTGATGCGTGGGCACGATGTACCTGTAACCGTAATACGTCTGCACCGCTTCTTCCAGATGATAGAAGTTGCGGCTGCCTGCGTAGGCTTCATCGCCCAGCATCATGCCCGCCCACTGCCGATCACTCATCGCGCTGGTGCCGCTGTCGGTGAGCAGGTCGATGTACACATCGTCGGACTTGAGCAGGAACGTGTTGAATCCGGCTTCGGTCAAGGCGCGCTCGCGCCCGGCCCGATCGGTCATCGTCAACGGCTCGACCATCTTGATCTTCCAAGGCTCGGCCCAGGATCGTCGGCCAAACTGCTGGCCCATGGTTTGTGGCGTTGTGGTCATTGAATATCTCCTTCAGGGATTGGGGTGGGTAATTACTGCGTACTGCATGCTACGTAACTCAATTACGCAGTACGGATTACGCATTAAGTTTGCGGTGAATTGCCAATAGGTCTCCAACAATCGCATAACCCGTTTCAATGCGGCCTGCGCCCGGCCCCATCAGCGTCACGTCGCCCAACAGGTCCGTCGTGAAGGTGATGGCGTTGGTCGCGCCGCCGACCGAGGCCAGCGGATGCGTGACGGGCAAGCGCGTGGGCTTCACGCTGGCGCTGACGCGGCCCTCGATCGATTCCACGCGCCCGATCAATTTCCAGCGCTCACCGGCCGCCTTCGCTGCCGCGATGTCGTCGGGGGTGAGGCGCGTGATGCCGGTGCGATCGACGTCGTTCAATGTCAGCGCTTGGCCCATCAACAGATTCGCCAGAATGACGACTTTGCCTGCCGCATCGAAGCCTTCCACATCACCGGTCGGATCGGCTTCGGCGTAGCCTTTGGCTTGCGCATCGGCCAGTGCTTCGGCATAAGGTGCGCCCGCTTCCATCTGTGTCAGGATGTAATTGGTGGTGCCATTGATGATGCCCTGCACCTGGCGCACGCCCGCGCCGGCCAGCAATTCCTGCGCCATGCGCAGCGACGGCGTGCCGCTCATCACCGTGCCTTCTGCGCCGATCTCGACACCGCGCGCGTCCGCCAAAGCCTTTAATTCAGGGTATTTCAGCGCGATCGGGCCTTTGTTGGTGGTGATGACGTGCTTGCCCAATTCCAGTGCGCGGCGCAAATGCGTGATGGCGGGTTCGCCCGTTTTTAGATCGGTGTAGCTCAGTTCAATCACAATATCGGCGTTGCTGCGCTCGATCGTTTGCACCGCATCCCAATCGTGATGGGGCGCGGAGATTCGATCAAGTTTTCCAGAGGCCGCGATTGAATCAAGTAACGTTGTTGGATCAAGTCCGTTATCATCAGCCACGCTGCCTTTGAGTAAATCGCACACGGCCACGATTTGAAATCGCGCCCCAAAACGCTGCGCCAGTTCTTCGCCCTGGTCGCGCAGAATCGAGGCGAAGCCTTGCCCCACATTGCCAAAACCGATGATGGCTAATCGATACGTCTTCATGATCTCCCCTATTTCAACGGCAGCGCCGTCGTCGATTTGACTTCGCTCAACACCAGGCTGGTGTGGATGCGGCCCACGCCCAGCAGCGGCTTCAACCGATCGACTACGAAGTTCTCCATGTCCTTGCGATTGCGCAAGACCACTTTCAACAGGTAATCG
>JAGOBP010000305.1 GCA_017999195.1 Thermoflexales bacterium | reverse complement strand
CGCCCGTCCGCTGGAAGGCCAGTTGCACGGCCGTATTCGCTATGGCTTCCCGCGCCACGGCGGTCGCCTGACGCGCAACTGCCGTGACCTCGCTGGATTTGGCCTGCGCTTCGCGTGTGGTCGCGGTTTGCATGCTCTGTTGTGCGATGAGTGCGTCGTGCTGAGCCGTCTCTCTTTCCCGAACCGCTACAGTGACCTGGATCACGCTTTGCTGCTGGGCCTCATCGGCTTGCTGCGCGGCACCGGTAGCGCCAATCGCCACGAGGCTGGCCAGCACGCCGATGATCACCAGGATCGCCACCAGGCCCGCCCCGCCCAACAGTAGACCGCGCCGACGCTTGAAAGCCCGTTCGCTCTTGGCGAGCAGGGTCTGCGCGTCCTCCGTCAGCACTAACTCCCCGCGTCGCGGTTGCAGGATCGCCAACTTATCATCGCTCAACAGCGTGCCATAGCGTTGATAGGATTGCACCTCGCGATCGAGCAGTTCCTGCGCGGCCTTGCGCGCCTGCACTGTGGGATCGAGTTTGATCTCGTCGAGCAAATAATCGTGCACCAATTCGTATGACGCGGCCTGCTCGTCGCCCAGCGCACGCACCAGGCGGCTTTCGATCAACTGGGTCACCACTGACTCGGTCGTCGCCGGGGCAATGCCCCGGGCGGTCAGTTCCTCGATCAAGGCGGTCCGTGAGCGTTGCACGCGGCGCGGCTCGGATGAGATCAGCGCTTCCAGTACGCGCCGGGCCGCCGGGCGTTGATCGGCGGGGACATCGCGGCTAAGCACGCGCTCCAGGTGCCCGCGCAAAATACCCGCCGCGCCGCCTTCACGGTCATACAGCGCTTGCGTGATGAGGGTTGCCTCGCCACGCTCGCTGTATAACGCCGAGCAGATCAATTGGATGTGCGGCGGCGAGAATTCGTCCTGGCCCAGATCAGCCAACAGCCGATCGATCAAGCCGGCCTCATAGGCCACGCCAAACCGCTCGACGGGCCGCGCGATGACGGAGACCGCATCGGCTCGCGACAGGCGATTGAGCCGATAATCATTCTCGAATGGGTTGCGGATGCGCGGCCGGAATAGGGCCAGGTTGCTGAAGAACTCCGACCGGAGCGCCAGTACCCAGCGGACGTTGAGACTGTCATCTTCCAGGCAATCAGCCAGTTCGTTGATAAACGCCGGGCGTGATGGCTCAGCCGCGCGGGTGAAGAACTCTTCAAACTGATCGAGCAGAATGATCAGCGTGGTGCGTGAACCGACCACGCGGCTGACCTGCAGCAAAAATTCGCGCAGCGGCGCGGCGGCCAGTTGCGGCACTTGCGCGAGATCGGGCAACAGGGTCTGCTTGATCTTCAACGCGGGCGACACATCGTAGGGCCGGCAAAAGAGGGGCAGCTGGTCGGCGGCGATCAATTGCGGCGAGAGGCCGGCCTGCAGCAATGAGGTCTTGCCCGCGCCCGATTCGGAATGCAGCACCGTCAGCGACGCACTCAACAGGCGGGGCATAAGGGCCTGGATGTCGCGCTCACGCCCAAAGAAAATCTCGGCATCGCTCAGGCGATATTCCAGCAGGCCTTTGTAGGGATTGAGGCTGTCGTCCGTTTCAGCGGCGCGATCGTGCAGGCGCTGTGCGAAGGCGCTGACGCCCTGCGCTAGGTATTTTGTTTCGAGATTGTCGGCCTGTTCGGCTTCCTCGGCGGCGGTGCGGACAATCTGCTGAATAGTATTGATGATCTGATCGCGCCCAATGAAGGTGCTGCCGCGATCGACGGTAACCGGGCCAGTGAAGGCCGCGCCGCCCTCGGTGTTTATAGTCGGTCGATTGGCTGAGTCAGTCATGGTCACTCACCGGTACGCCTCAGTCGACATATCCACTTGATAGAAAGCCGCATCGCTGGGCAACTCGGTGTGCCATTCGTCGGTATAGTCAAGTTCGATCGTGGCGCTGCGCACCTGGCACTCTAGCAGGTGGCCGCCGCCCGATCGATCCGCCGTGATGAAGTGGAAATGATACCCGGGCGCGTTGGCCGTGGCCATGTAACTGGGCAGGCGAAAGCCCAGCATGACCCCGTCGATGTTTTGAAACTCAAAGGTGGGTTGGGTCTTCATGACGTCCGACAGGAGCGGATAGGGCTTGGCCTGCTGGGGGACGCTTCTGGTTTGTACCCGGTCAAATGTCCCGGTGATTTTGATGGCATACGGAATATTTGGAGTGGGCAGCAGGCTGTCCACGTAGGTCTTTAACTGGCTGCACGCCATCGGCTCCGGCATCTTGACCGTTTGATCGGCGGCAAAATAGGTGACAACGGCAAAGGGCGCTTTTTGCCGATCAGCGACGGGATAGGCCACTCCATCGGACTTGATCTGGTAAACCTGATGATCGAGTTCCAGCATCTCGCCATCCAGCGTGTTGAACGTGCCCACGCCGAAATCCCCGTGCTGCTTGAGTTCGGCATAGGTGATGTCGCCATCAAAGACCCCGGCCATCAGCGAACCCAGGGTCGAGTACTGATAGAGAACGTCTTTATTTTCCGGCAGATTCGCAGCGGGTTGACAACCCAGGCTGATAAGAGCCACCAGCATGACCAGCAAGCCGACTAGAAGAGATGTTTTCGACATGATTTCTCCACGAGCGGATAAAGGCTAACCCGATGGTCCACACGCGCCGATCGGCTTTCGTGCGTATCGTTCGGTCATTCTCGATGCTGCGCTATTTGTCTACTGCGGATCCAGCCTTCGCCAGCACCTTTCGAATGGCCGTGGCGATGCCCAACGTGGGATTGCCCAGCGAGTTCACCACCACTTCTAGGATGTCCGGTGCCATGCGCTTGAGGTTGCGTAGGCGGCGTTCCACAAAACTAACGTTGGCCTCTTCGCCCTTGGTGACCTCGGCCTCGACTTCTTCAACCTCAGCCTTCAGATCGGCCTTGTCTTCGGATGGGGTATCAGGCCGTTGTTCGATCTGGCGATAAATCGATTCAAACGCCTTCGCAAGATCAGCACCTATTTGAATGTTCACCGAGTTGTCATCGCGCCCGACAAACTTGCTGCCATGATCGACGGAGACGTTGCCACCGATATACGCCCCACCACCGGTGTTGACCGAGCGGTCGCCTGCGTGATAATCGCCGGCCACGTTGGTCTGCTTACCCACCCGTTGCCCACGCTGATCGAACACGGCATGTGAGTCATGTTGCTCAATCTTATCGCGGCCCGTCACGTCGCCGCCTATGTCCGTCTTCCCGCTGTTCAGATTCACACCGCCGCTGATGTTGCTACTCTTGTCATCCGCCATGTTGAATATCCTTTTGTAGAAGATTCCAGAAAATTTAGCGCGACCGCGCTTTGCGAAGCACCCCGTAGCACAGCGAAGTGGGCTGCGCAGAAATCCACCTTGAGGAAGGGACAAGCCCCTTCCTCAAACTCCATCCCCCAGAAATCCAGAAGTCAGAACTAAGCCAGTCGAGGTAGGGACGCCCCTTGCGGGTCGCCCCCCTCACGGATCCGGACGAGCGGCATTACCGCATCCGGCTCTTGCCTTAGGTGGTAACGCCTATCCGTTCGCCAGGAAAAGGATGGCAAATAGTCGGCACGGGCAACCAAATCTTCATCAGTCGATACATCCGCTCCCAACTGACCGCACCGGTTTGACTCCGACGCGCCAGGGCCTGCTTCCAGACCCTGCACAGATGGTAACGAAAGGCGTACAGCGCACGGCCATTCATTGGAACACCGTAATACTGATAGTGCCCCAACAGCACCGACCGCAACCACTGGCCCTGTTCCGGGATAGAATCATGCAGACGCTTGCGCAAGTCCTGTTTGATGGCTTTCAACTTCGCCCACAACCGCTTGCGTATCGTCTGTCGCAACACCGTGAAACTGTGCCGCCGATTCCACGAGCAACTATGCGTGAAACCCAAGAAGTTGAACGTCTCAGGTTTCCCCAGTCCTCGTTCCGCCCGATTGTGTTCCGCATAGCGCCCAAACTCGATCAACCGCGTTTTCGTCGGATGGAGTTCCAAGTTGAATTTCTTCAACCGCTGAGCCAACTCGCGCCAACACCGTTCGGCATCATCCCGATGAGCAAACCCTACGACAAAATCATCCGCATAGCGCGCAACAATCACGTCGCCGCGGGCCTGCCGTTTTCGCCATTGCTGAATCCATTGGTCGAACGCATAGTGCAGATAGATATTCGCCAGAATCGGACTAATCACGCCGCCCTGGGGTGTCCCTTCTTCACTCGGCATCCACTGTCCGCGCTCCAGCACACCCGCCGTTAGCCACGTCTGCACTAACCGCACCATGCGCCGGTCGCCTATCCGGTGCTCGATAAACTTCACCAGCCATTCGTGCGAGATGGTATCGTAATACCCACGAATGTCGGCATCCAGCACCCATCTCACGGGTTTCCGCTCGATGCCTACGGCTAAGGCGTCTAACGCCCGATGCGCATTCCGCCCCGGTCGAAAGCCATTGGAGAAGCCCAGAAACTCTTCTTCCCAGATGACGGTAAACAGTTGCGCGGTCACCCACTGCACGACCTTATCTTCCAGTGCCAGGATGCCCAACGGTCTCTGTCGCCCGTCGGCTTTCGGAATGTACACGCGACGGACCGCAGTCGCTCGATAGGCCCCTCGCCGCAAGCGTCCTGACAAGTCTTGAAGATTCCGCTCCAAGTCCTGTCCGTAGTGCTCCCACGTCTCGCCGTCACTGCCCGCCGCGACATTCCGTTTCAACTGGTAATACCCTTCGCGGAGATGCGTGAGGTCATAAACATGGTGATACAGCGCCGTGAGTTTCGCCTTCTTGTCCCGCCTTACGGCTAAACGTAGACGCAACTGCGTGCTGGTCATATCATGTGTCTGGCTCTGCGTCCAGGATATGTCACGCGGGAGCGCCTTCCCTTTGGCCGATGGCCTTCCCTCCAGTCCCTCCGCCCCGGATAACTCCGGTTTGTTCGAGACCTTCGCCGGTACTACGCCATCGTCCGACTGCCTGAGTTCGTCCATCATGAGCGTGTATCCTTAGATTTCCTCATGCGGCCTGTCTGGCTCTCAAACCTCGCAGGCAAACTCAGGCTCTCCCGGTTCCCGCGCGAGATGTTTCCGTGCATGTCTGGGGTCTGCGCCCTCGCGGAGCCAAGCTGACTCTCGCGATGGCGAGTCAGATTGTGTGGCCTTCCGTGTTGTCCCATCACGTCGGCGCTCCGAATCAAGTGTTTTTCGCGGGTCAATACCCAACCTGCACGTGCCCCTGTCAACGCTTCACCCCTCCGATTACTCGTAACGATGCATGACTCGGGGGCCAGTGTGGTTCGCTACTCCTTCACTGCATAGGACTTTCACCTACACCATCTCGCCGGTTTGTTCCGGCGCACGGGACACAACCACTCGAAAACCGACTAAATTGTAGAAATAGCCGGGATCGTCTCGGCCGCGGACAATGCAACGGGCGCCACGTTGAACAACGAACCAAGACCCGCCACGCAACACCCGATACTTGCC
>JAGOBP010000008.1:2769-20735 GCA_017999195.1 Thermoflexales bacterium | reverse complement strand
AAACTCAGCGAAGGCGATCGCGGTCATTTCGTGTGGGACACGCAGTATCTGAGCTTCGACGCTTTCAACGCCAATCAGACCTCGCAAGAGCGCATCCTGGGCGACTTCACGCGCGAGGCTGGCATCGACTTCCTCAACCTGATGCCGACGTTCTGGGAGAACGGCATCCAGCACGGCGAGTTGTACCAGTATGCCGATCCGCACTGGAATCAGGCCGGTAACGACCTGGCCGCGCAGACGATCGCCGCATACTTGCATGCCCGCTGAGACCTACTTTTCCCCGGTCAGCGTATTCAGACCATCCATAAACGAATCCCAATCATGGAAGTCGTGCGTCTGGCCGCTGGCGGCGTGTTCCAATTGGCCGCGCCATTGCGCGCCTTCGCCGGCCCCTTCACGCCACAAGCGTATCGCAAACAAATCCGATCGGTACCTCAAGTTGGTTTTCGCTAGATCATCGGGTGGGTTGGTCATTTACGTCGTGCCTTGGACTTGGGATGTTCCATCAATCAGCCGCGTGATAATAATCGACCGGCGTTGATTGAGCGTGTTTTCACAATAAGCGCCATATCGATCGGCTTAATCCATTGACAAAACTATCGAAAAGACTAAAATCTGCCTGTTGAAATTGAGATTTATTTAGATTTTAGGGCGTGACTTTGACCCCACCTAATCCGACTGATACGCTAATGGATGATGAATGGTTGTCGCTGAGTGCGGCGTCCGAAGTGCTGGGGGTGCATCCGGCCACGTTGCGGGCCTGGGCCAATCAGGGCCGGGTCAGCAGTCAGCGCACGGCGGGCGGACATCGCCGCTTCCGCAAGTCCGATCTGACCCGCTGGTCCAGCAAACAGCATGAGACTGCGCCCGGCATCGATATGCTGATCCACTCCGCGTTGGGGCGCGTCCGCATGACGATGGATCACGCGGACTTGTCGTGGCTCGATCGGCTGGATGCGGCCCAACGGTCCCTGCATCGTGATCTGGGTCGCCGCTTGATGCTGGATCTATCCGCCGCGCTCAACGACTCAACTGCGTCGTTGGCCGCCGCCCGGGCGCTGGGCGTGGACTATGCCCGGTTGTCCCAACAGCAGGGCCTGCCGCTGGCCCAGACCATCGAAGCGTTCTTGTTCTTCCGCGATACGGTGGTGGACAGCCTGATCCAGATGGCTAATTATACCGAACTGCCCAACTCGCCCGATTGGCTGATGCTGAGCCGACGACTCAATGCCTTTACCAATGCAGTGCTGTTGAGCCTGATTGAAACCTATCAACACGTGGCCGCGTAATCATGAGTGACAACCCGCCGCCGGATGTGCGCCCCTCGACCCCGCGCGTCCCGTCGAACACGTTGTTCAATCGGCTCGTGCCCATCGCCATCGGCGTGATGGTCGTCGTGCTGTTGATCGTGATCGTCGCCGTCGTCTTCGGCGCTGGTTCAGGCTATTAAGGGAGATAGACAATGATTCACGTTTTGCCGTTCATTTCAACGCTGGTCGTCTTTGTCTTTGCCTTTTTCGTGTTACAGCGCTATCGGCAGCGCGGCGGCCGGCACACTTTGTTGTGGGGCCTCGGTTTTGTGATGTACGGCCTGGGCACGTTTTCAGAAGCGTACCTGGCTTTTGGTTACTCGGCCTTCATCCTGCACAGCTGGTATCTGTTTGGCGCGATCTTGACGCCCGCCTGGCTGGGGCAAGGCACCATCTTCTTGCTCATCCGGCGGCGCAACGTGGCCAACATTTTGTTGATTGTCCTGATCGTGGCTTCGCTGTTCACGGCACTGCACGTTTTCAGCCTGCCCACAAAAGATGCGCTGTATGATGTGGCCAAGCCGGTGTCGGGCCAGTACAAGGATATCATGGAACGCACAACGTTGACGACAGCGCTGCTGGCCGTCTTTGCCGCCTACGGCACACTGGCTTTAGTGGGCGGGGCGTTGTATTCGGCCTACATTTTCTGGCGCAAGCGCATCCTGCCGCACCGCGTCTTGGGCAATGTGCTGCTGGCCGCCGGGGCACTATCACCCGCGCTGGGCGGCGTGCTGGTCGCGCGCGGTCTGGGCGACTTTCTCTTCATCAGCGAGTTGCTCGGCGCGATCGTCATGTTTGTCGGCTTCCGCTATGCGACCTCGCAGCAACCGGCCGCCGCGAAGCAGCGCGTTCAAGCCGCCAAAGCGTAAAGTTCGCGGTTCGAGTAATCCTCAGAGACGGCGCTGAACTGGCCGTCTCTTTTACTTGAATCCAACCGCCAATCGGCCTGCGTAGCGATCAATCGGATGGTATAATCCCGCCATGACCAGCACTTCCCAACCGCGCCGCGGCCTCGCGGCGAATTTGTTTCTATTAGCCGGCGCGATTTTGATTTTGGCTGGCGCGGTGACGGCCTTTGCGTCCGTGCCGCCGCCCGAGAGTGCCGCGCCGCCCGACTACGGCGACGCCGCGCCGCCGCTGCGCCCGACCGTCACGGCGCTGCCCGCCGAAGGGCAAATCGCGCCCGCGCCGGTCGAATTGCCGGATACGAAAAATCAAGTACCGGCGTTGCCGCGCAGCACGATCGTGCCCACGCCGACCGCCGTGCCGGATCCGGCCGACATGACGCCGCGCCGCCTCGTCATCCCCGCGATCGATCTCAACGCCCCGATCGAGACGGTGGGCTGGCACGTCATCAACGGCGCCAGCACCTGGGATGTGCCCGATCATTTTGCGGCGGGCTGGCTGAAGACGTCGGCGCTGTTGGGGCAGCCGGGCAACACCGTGCTGGACGGCCATCACAACATCGCGGGCGAGGTTTTTCGACGGCTGGTGGATTTGCGCGTGGGCGACGAACTGGAAGTCTACGCGGGCAATAACGTGTTCTTCTACAAAGTGACCACGCGCCAGATTTTGAAAGAGCGCGATCAACCGCTGGAAGTTCGACTGAAAAACGCGCAGTGGATTCAACCGACCGAGGACGAGCGTTTAACGCTGGTAACGTGCTGGCCGTATACGACCAACAGCCACCGATTGATCATCGTGGCGAAACCGGTCGCCGGTGATGGCACGGAAGGACAACCGCACTCATGAACCCGCTTAACTGGCCCATCGTGCGCCGCACGCGGCGCAATCATGCGCTGGAGCATGCCACCATTCACCTGCTCAGCGCGGCTTCTCCGGGCAAAGGGCTGGCCGGCCGTTCGACGCCCTTTGGCTTCTATCTATACGGTGACATCACGACCGATAACCTGACCACCGCTGCGTATGATGCGCTGAGCCGCTTGCGTCGCGGTGAAAGCCGCCTGGCGATTCATCCGGGTTGCGGCACGAATTTCCTGACTTCCGGCACGTTTGCGGGCCTGGCCGCGTTCGGCGCGCTGAGCGTGGGCGATCAGAAAAATCGCTGGTCGCGCCTGCCCGATGTGCTGATCGCGGCGACCGTGGCCTTGATGGCCGCCCAGCCCGTCGGCCCGAAGTTGCAGGAGAAAGTCACCACCTTGGCCGACATGGGCGACCTCACGATTGTGGCCGTGCGCAAACTCGGCACCAGTGGCAATGTCACCACGCATTACGTGGAGACCGTGAGTAGTTGATGCGTAATCGATAACTGGTCAACCGGTTACCAGTTGACCAGTTACCAATTGACTAATCTACCACTCTACCAATTTACCAATCTACTTCCCCCCATGCTCTACGTCCTGCACGGCGAAAACGAACTGGAACGCACGGAACACGTCACCGACTTCAAGCACAAAGTCGGCGACGAGTCCGTGCGCGACCTGAACACCAGCGTCCTCGACGGACGCAAGACCACATTGAGTGAGGTGCGGCACGCCACCGAAGCGGTCCCGTTTCTGGCCGACACACGCTTAGTCATTGTGGAGGGACTCCTCGCGCGTTTGGCCAGCCGCAAAGGCAAAGGCGGTGATGAGGGTGAAGAGGGCGCATCCACCGGCGCGGCCAAAGAATTTCTCAGCGGCTTGACAAATTATCTGCCCAATTTGCCGGAAACCACGCGCCTGGTGTTGGTGGAAGATCAAGCGCTAAAGGATACGCATCCGATTGTGAAGTTGGCGCTCCGACAATCGGGCAAGACCGTGATCGAATTCAGACAACCGCAGGCCGGTGAATTGCCGGGTTGGATCACGGCCCGCGCCAAGAAGCACGGCGGCGCGTTCGATGGGAAAGCGGCCGTGAAACTCGCCACGCTCATCGGCGGCGACTTGCGCCGGCTCGATCAGGAGATCATCAAGCTCATCACCTACGTCAACGCGCAACGCACCGTCACCGAAAAAGACGTGGCTTTGCTCGTGGCTGATGTTAGCGTCAGTAGCGTCTTCGATCTGGTGGATGCGCTGGGCAAACGCGAGGGCAAACGCGCCGCGCACGAACTGCATCACTTGCTCGATCAGGGTGAAAATCCGCTGGGCTTGCTGGCGATGATTGTGCGGCAGTTTAGATTATTGATTCTGGTGAAAGAGTTGCAGATGCGCAATCTGCCCTCGGACGCCATCGCGAAGGAAATCGGCGTGCATCCCTTTGTGGCGAAGAAGATCGGCGAGCAGGCGCGCGCCTTCCGCGACACCGCGCAACTTGAGGTGATCTATCGTCGTCTGCTGGACATCGACGTGGAGATCAAGACCGGCATCACGCCGGACGTGTTGGCCCTCGATCTGCTGGTGGCGGGACTGGCAGGGTAGCCGTCGTAAGGGCGAGGCATTCGCACGCGAGTCTGAGTTGAGGCGCTCTCGCGTGCGGTCTGGATTTTGGCAGGCGCAAGCTCGTTGGCGAATGCCTCGCCCCTACGGTCCTTATTCTTCCGCGCCGTAGCGACGCAACAGTTCTTCGACTTCGGCGTGATGATTCTCGAGGGCCAGCGCCAACGGCGTTTTCCCGTTCGATAATCGCGTGTTGACGCGCGCGCCCCGATCGAGCAACAGTTGCGTGATCTCCAATAGGCCGTTTTGTGCGGCTTCGTGGAGCGGCGTGAAGTCATCGGCTTGCGTTGAGTTCACATCCGCGCCGTGTTCGAGCAATAGCTTCGCAATCGCCGTGCGCCGATTGGCAATGGCCGAATGCAGCGGCCGCACGTGCATGGGATTCTTCGACGGCGCATCAACCTCCGCGCCCACGCGCAGCAACAGTTCGACGACCGGCAGATGACCGAAGAAGGCCGCCAGGCCGATCGGTTGGAAGCCGTCCGGCGCGTAGGCGTTGATCAACTCCGGTTGCGCCACGATCCAGCCTTCCACGCGATCGAGCGCGCCCACCGTCGCCGCCTCGAAAATGCTCAACTCCGCGCCGCGCTGCACCAGCAATTGCGCGATCTGCGGCTCGTTGTAATAGGCGGCCACCAGCACCGCCGAGAGGCCGTTGGCGGCCTGGGCGTTGAGCAGCGCCGCATCTTGATCGAGCGCGTGCGTGACTTGCTCGACATTCCCGGCTTTGATGGCTTCGATGAAGTCGTGGGCGTTCAAGGTGTGCTCCTCTATTTCTTCGCTTTCGCTTTGGCGCTGGCCGCGCGTTCTTTGATCAGATACTTGACCAGTTGGCCGATCAATTCGTAAGGAATAGGCTCGCCCAAGGGAAAACGCAGCGTGCTCTTTGAAGCCCGATAGACCGCGATGGCCTTCTGGAATTTCTGCGAACCGGTCGGCACCGGATAGATGCCGATGTGTTCCTTATACGAAGCGAACGACACCAAGTTGCCGTTCAACACAAAGGTCGGTATTTGGTACTTGATAGCTTCGGTCGCGTCCGGTGCGGCCTGTTTGATGGTCAAGCGGACTTTCTTCAAGACCTTTTGCACTTCAGGCGGATAGCCCGCGATGTATTCAGCGACAGTTTGGGGAGAAGGCTTAGTCGGCATGGAACTCCTTTTACTCAAGTCTAAATTTGTCTGAACCAACCACTTTTGCCGCGGCGGATGAAGCGCGCCGCACGGCCGCGACGTCAACACGCTCGGCCTTTAGGAAGCGGCGAAAGCGATCGAGACCGCGCGCGAAAGCGCCGATAAATGCAGTGTTTTCCGACAACGCATCATCTTCGAGCCATAGCCCGTTGATAACGAGCGTGTTGGCAGTCCGATCGAATTTTGAATCGAACCGCGCCACCAGTTGATCGCCGTACAAAATGGGCAGCGTGTAGTAGCCCCAACGCCGTTGATGAGCAGGCTTATACACTTCCCAGATGTACTCGAAGCCGAACCATACTTTAGCACGGCCGCGCGCACTGACGATGTCCAATGGCGCGAGGAACGTGGCTTCGTCGGTGGTGGTCGTATCGAGCGGCTGCCACGCGGCGGGCACTTGCCCTGAAGCCAGCGTGTTGATCACGGCGGCATCTTCACCGCAGGCATACAACGGCTCTTTCCAGCCTTCAACGTCAAGGGCCAACGCTTCACCATGCTCGAGCATTTTTCGCAGCCGTTTCGCGCCTTCATCGCGCGGCACACGCCGTTCGATGAAACCACTGAGCGAATCGGCAAAACCCTTGACCGTGCTCAGGCCGCGAAAGGCCAGTGTTTTGCGCGCAAAATAGGCCTCGGCTTGAGCAATGGTGGCTTTGCGATTGAGCGGTTCCGGTACAACGTTTTCGCGGAAGTCAAACAACCGATCGAAGTTGCGGCGGCTGTGTGTCATCAACTCGCCGCGCAGCCACAGGCAATACATCGCCAGACCGGTGTCCTTGCCCGAACGATAATTATCGCCCTGGGCGCGCCTATTGAAATCGCGATTGCCCAACGGCCCGCGCTGCCGCAAGTGCGTTTTCACTTCTTTCAACAATTCAGGCCGCTCTTGCGCAAACTTTGCCCAGCGCGGTTCTTGGCCTTTACGCTGCATCGCCACGCGCCAGTAGGGCAGTTCGTCCATCGGATAGATGAAGAGCGTGCCACCATAGTCAAAGAACGAGCGCTCACGATACAACCACTGTTCGAGGAAATCCGGCTGATAATCGATCACGCGGCTGTGCAGCGTCAAATCGTGATTGCGCGCGATCACGCACAGCGGATCGATCTGCACGGCCTCGCAATAGCGCAGCGCCTGGGCAGTGCCCTCAAAGCCCTGCCAACGCCGACCGGGCCACAAGCCCTGACGGCCCAGCAAATAGCGCCGCGCCGTCGCTCGACTGATCGCTAGATCGGTCATTGGTCCTCTGGCACTGGGCTGTGCAGTGCGATTTTGAATGGGAACAACTTGGCCCGCATAACGCCGTTCTTCACAGCGGGATCATTGTCCATGATTGCGCGGGCTTGTGCTGCCGATTCCGCCTGAAAAATGGCCAGTCCGATTGTGTCAGGTGAATTATCCTGCGTTCGGCCGACCAGCAGCATCACGCCCTGTTGGGTGAGTGCTTCCAGATACGCGAAATGTTGGCTCACAATCACGGCTTCTTCGGGCGTCGGGCCGACCGTGACCATCTCAATGCGAGCCGGTTCAAGCCGGTATAGAAACTGCAACATCCCCATCTTATCCTCGCGATCGTTTAACAGCTTCAGCCTTGCCGATTCATGGGCACGTACCACGGCTTGATCTCGAACACCAGCAGTCCGGCCCGCACAGCGGGATCAGACGCAGCGAAGGCGGCCAGTTCGTCGTGCGAGACATCCGGTGTGGCGACCATCATGCCGCCGCCATCGGGCAGCAGAAACGGCCCGCCCATCTCCAATTGGCCGTGTTCCAAGAGCTGCCGATAATGCCCAACATGCGCGCCTACACCGGGTTGTTCCCGAAAATCGACACCGGTCTGCCACTGCGGACCGGGCTTATGAAAGACGACGAATCGAACTTTGGCATCTGACATGGTTCGCCTCAAACAAAAAGCGCAAGCAACGCATCACTCAATGCGTTGCTTGCGCCCACTCTATTTGCTCAGATAAATTGCTCGCTCGTCATGTGATTCCCCCCATCACGTGTGACGAGGCAAGTGTATCACACCTTTGCCGCTCAGCGCGCGATGTGCCAGGTGTTGTGCTGCAAATCCTGATACACATTGAAGGTGCCTTCGGCGCAGCGCACCTGAAAGTGATGCCGATCCATCTGGCCACCGTTGCGGCGCGTGCCTGTGGTCCAGCAGCGCTCGACGGCTTCCACCTGATACTCATGCCCGCGCCACACGAAAGTGCGCGGAAAATAACCGAAGCGGCGCGCGCGCATATCGATCGCTTCGTGGCGGCGGCGCGTGGTGGGGCGAATGGTTTGTGTGCGATTACCAAACAGCGCTAGACTCATGATGAATAATCTCCTCTCCGCCAATGGTGTATTTGCGGGGTTGTACTTGCGGCGCACTGGCCGCGACCGGATACGCTTGTTGCCAGCCGGGATGACCGGCGGCGCTGATGTACGGTGAAGCGGCGGGCAACTGCGGTTGCGTCATGATAACCATCGGCTGCGCCGGGGCCGCAGTCCGCTCGATCGTGCGTGAACCCTTCACGGCCCAGCCGATCAACGCGCCGATAGGCAGCGCGACGAGCATACCGAAGATTGCGCCCGCCATCAAAGCGATGGCCTGCTCGCTCAGGCGGCTGCCGATGAAGGCCGCCAGCCCGACGGCAAAACCGATGCACGATAGTCCTGCAATGAACGTGGCTTGTTTCATGCGCGGCCTGCTCGAGGCAAGGCGCGTATGGCGCTTTCCAACGCCGAGCGGCCATCGCGCGATTCGGTTCGTTCCGCGACGGGGGTTTGGACCGACGACGCGATGATGTCGCTGCCCGCCACGCCGCGCTTCAACTGCTGGGTGATCGTCGCCATGACTTCGGGCGCGACGTAGGCCGCCTGAAAGCGAATCGTGCCGGGGCCGGTGATGGCGATGAAGTCGCCGCGCCCCGTCAACTTCTCTGCACCCGTCGCACCGATTCCGGCGGCCACGCGGGCATCTTCGGCGCTGGTCACACGCCCGACCAAACGCACGGGGAAGTTGGCTTTCACGATTGAACCGATGACGGTGCTCGACGGTTTCTGCGTCGCGCCGATGACGTGGATGCCCGCCTCGCGGCCGCGCTGTACCAAGCGGCTCAGGTTCTCCAAAATCGCTGGACCACCGGATTGGACCAAGTCGGCCAATTCGTCGATGACGACGACGACGTGCGGCTCGGACACACGCTGCTGATCGCGCGTCTCCATCAACTTCACGATGTCCATCAGGGCGTCCACGGCTTGATCGGGTTGCGTGATGATCGGGCGGAGAAGATGCGGCAAATCCGCCAGTGATTCAAAAGCCCGTCCCTTCGGATCAATCAACACAAATTGCAGTTGGCGACGATGATGCAGCAAGGCGAGTGAAATGATCATCGTCTGCACGAGCGCGGTCTTGCCGGAACCCGTCGTGCCTGCGACCAGGAGATGCGCCACATCGGGCGAGGGCAAGCGCACCAGCAAGGGCGCGCCGTCGTCAGCCAAGCCCAACACCGCTGCGCCCAACGGAATGCGATTGGACGGCAGCCGCGAGCAGAGCCGCATGAGGCTGACGGGCTGCGGATCATTGCGCGGCACTTCGACTTTGACTGAACCGCCTTCGGCTTTAACGCGCGCGGTGGGCGCACCCAGCGCGATGGCGATTTCGCGGGACAGGGCCTCCACTTTGTTAACCTTGATGCCGGGCGCAGGCTGCAACAAGAACTGGACCCAGCGTGGGGTCACATTGCCGCCGGTCACGCGGGCCGGGGCCTTGTGGTCTTGAAGGAGCATTTCTATCCGATCCGCTTGCATATCCAGTTCTTGTCGCTGCATGGTGATGCCTCCCAATCAAATGTAAACGTTAGTGGACTTGCCGAATGACGGCCACCACGCGACCTTGAATCTCGCAGTTGGCCGGATGCGTGTAGATGGGGCGCAGCGTGGGATTGGCGGGCTGAAGGCGAATGCGGCCTGCTTCGCGGTAGAAGTGCTTCAGGGTCATCTCGTCGCGATCGAGCAAGCGGACGGCCACCATCTCGCCATCTTTCGCCATCGACTGCTTCTTCATCACGACGATGTCGCCATCGCCGACCATCGCGTCAATCATTGAGGTGCCGCGCACTTTCAGCGCAAACAAGTCGTCTTGCTCGGGGACCATGTCACGCGTCAGGATCAGCGCTTCGGCGGTGGCGTCGGTGTAGAACGTGGTGGGCAGACTCGCGCCGATGTGGCCGAGCAGCGGGACGGCGTAGGAGCCGTCGGTGAAGGCGTTGCCGCTGCGCACGCGCAGGCCGCGCGGCGTCCACGGGTCGCGTTGGATACGACCGGCGGCCTCCAGCGCGTTGAGGTGGTAGTCGACGAGCGATTTGGTGGACAGACCCAGCCCCACACGGATTTCCTCGTAGGTGGGCGGGTAGTGGCGCTCGTTGACAAACTGCTCGATGAAAGACAACATCGCTTGCTGCTTGGCGGTCAGGGATTTCATGGTCAGTCCTTTCTGCGGGCGATAGGTTGGTTTGGGTGATTTGGAGTATTTAGAACGCCCGTTCAAGTCGATTATAGCACAAGTGTTCTAAAATCAATAGAACGAAGTCTTAAAATTAGGCGCAATGACTTTGTGACGTGAGGCGCGAATTGGGGGAACGCAAACGCCCGATCGGCTGATCGGGCGTTGAGGTGCGGCGGATTTATCGGCGGTTAGTTGGGTCGCCGAATGACGAGGACGACTTTGCCTTGGACTTCGACCGTGCTCGGATCGACAAAGATAGGCTCCATGGTGGGATTGGCGGGTTGTAGTCGGACCTTGCCCTTTTCCTTGAAGAAATACTTAAGCGTGGTCTCTTCGCGGTCGTTGAGCCAGACCGCGACCATTTCGCCATTGGCGGCTTCCTGCCGCCGCTGCATCACGACGATGTCGCCGTCGCCGACCATGGCGTCCACCATCGAATTGCCGCGCACTTGCAGGGCGTAGACGCTGTTCATGTCGGCGGGCAGCAGGCCGCGGGTGATTTCGACGGTTTCTTCGCCCAGAATTTTGAAGTTGGTGTCGGGTACGGGAATGGGCGCACCGGCGGCAATGCGGCCCAGCAAGGGCACGTTGACGGTGGGCGAATCGAACAGTTCGGCCGCCGCTTCACCGACCAGTTTGAGGCCGCGCGACTTTTCGCGGTCACGCTCGATGAAGCCCTTTTGTTCCAGGATGTTGAGGTTGTAGTTGACGACCGAAGTGGACGTGATGCCCACATGGCGGCCAATCTCGCGGATGGTGGGCGGATATTTGCTGCGCGCCGAAAATTCGCGGATGAAGTCTAAAATGGCTTGCTGGCGTTCGGACAGGTTCATGGCTTGCTCCTGGCGGGAAATCCCCAACTTATCCCAAGTTTTTCCCAAGATTATCCCAAATTGGCGTTGGAGGTCGATCGGGCGGGCGTTATCCCAAGTTTTACCCAAATTTATCCCAACCGTTATTTGGCATTATAGGCGAACAATTGTTCGGTGTCAATAGGCAAATTGAACGGAAGTTCTTTTTGGGCCTCGGCGGCAAAATTGGGCAAGGCGTGATAGAATGGCGCGGTTTTGGCGTGTCATTCGATTTATTTGAGGTTTGTGCGAAATGCCCCCTCTGGTTAAGTTTATGCTGCGGCGTCTGGCGTTGATTCCCGTGACGATGCTCATCGTCACGGCGGTGCTGTACGGCATCGTGATGTTCACGCCGGCCGAGGCGCGCGCGCAGTTGTATCTGTCCAATAGCGACGGGATTGATCGGATGAGCGAGGCGGAGTTGCAGCGCCTGATCGAACGCATCATCCACGAACACGGCTTGAATGATCCGTATCCGGTGCAGTACGTGAATTGGGTGGGTTCGCTGATCGGCGGCGGCTGGGGCTGGAGTCCGGTCTATCGGGCGCAGGTGCTGGACCTGATTCAGGCCCGCGCGCCGATCACGATCGAGTTGACGATGTGGGCGATGCTGACCTTTATCCCGACCGGCATCCTGAGCGGTGTGATCGCCAGTCGCCAGCGGGGCAAGCTAATCGATCGGGTGTTTGGCCTAACGTCGTTTGGCGCGACCGCGATTCCGCCGTTTGTGCTGGGCTTGATGATGATCTCGTTTTTGTATGTCGGCCTGGGCTGGTTCGCGCCGGGTCGTTTGAGCGCGCCGATCGAAGTGGTGGTGAATGCGGCTAACTTTCAAGAGTTTACGGGCATGTACACGCTCGATGGACTGTTGAACGGCCGATTGGACGTGTCGCTGGATGCGCTGCAACATCTGGTGATGCCGGTGGTCGCGTTGAGTGCGCTGCATTGGGCGACGGTCGGGCGTGTGATGCGGACGACGATGGTGGAAGAGTTGGACAAAGATTATGTGACGGCGGCGCAAGCGCGTGGCGTGTCGGATAATCGCATCGTGTGGAAGCACGTGTTGCGCAATGCGCTGATTCCGGCGTTGACCACGAGCGTGCTGTCGGCGGCGTCGCTGGTATCGGGCGTGTACGTCATCGAGCGGGTGTTCAACCTGCATGGCGTGTCGGAGATCATCGCGGGCACGGGGCTGGCGGGCTTCGGCGATGCGCCGCTGGCGCTGGGCTTTGCGGTTTACAGTGTGAGCGTCGTGTTGATCGTGATGTTTGCGTTGGATGTGGCGCAGGCCGTGGTTGATCCGCGCTTGCGTGAGAGGCTGACCGAATGATGCGCGGCGTGCGGCGTTTCCTGCGGCAGTGGCAGAATGTGATCGGGCTGTTGCTGGTGGGCGCGATGGTGTATGTGGCGATCGATGTGCCGCGCCTGGCACCGCCGGATCCTGGCAAACCGGAATCGTATCACGTGGTCGGTCGCGCCACCGATCGGTTGCCCCGCCCGCCGAGCGAAGTCGCGCCGTGGGGCACGGTGTCCGGCCAACTGGATGTGCGGCACACGGTCTTGTGGGGGACGCGCGCGGCGCTGCGCTTTGGCTTGACGGTCACGGTGTTGACGGCGGTGTTCGGCATTCTGGTCGGCGCGATTAGCGGTTATTTGGGCGGCTGGTTCAATGCCGTCGTGATGCGCATCACCGATGCCATGCTGGCGTTTCCCGTCATTGCAGGCGTGGTGTTGTTCGAGCAGATCGTGGTGCGGCCATCGATCGGTCAACCGCCCAATGCTGCTTACGTGTTCTTCGACACGCTGGGACTTGATCCGCTGATGGCGGCATTGATCGCGTTTTCGTGGATGCCGTACGCGCGCCTGATCAACGCGAATGTGCTTAAAATCAAGCAGATTGACTTCATCCTCGCGTCGAAGTCGCTGGGTGCGGGCACGCTGCGTATGGTCTTCAAGCACGTCATTCCCAACACGGTCTCGCCCGCGCTGGTGCTGGCCGCACGCGATGTGGGCGTGTTTGTTGTGCTGGAGGCGGCCTTCACTTTCATTGGTCTGGGCGGCGGCAGCGAATGGGGCAATTTGCTGGCCGCCAATCGCAACTGGATCATCGGCATCCGCGGCAACCCCTTCACGTATTGGTGGGTGTACATTCCGCCGACGATCGCGCTGATCATTTTCGGCGTGGGCTGGAATCTATTGGGCGATGGGCTGAATCGCGTGTTGAATCCGCGCACGCACCGTTAGAGTGCGCCGCACCGATAGTACCCAATCCCGCCCCCCGTTCTCCTCGAAATGGCGGCCAGTCGCAATCACGCTCAGCGGCTGCTCCGCGTGTTCTTTACGCATCACGCATTAGGCAATATAATCAAGCCTAACCCCACACCAAGGAACAAGCAATGACTGGCCCCAATCTCGATCTGACTGAAGAACACAAGATGATTCGTGATGCGGCGCGCGACTTTGCGCAGAATGAAATCGCGCCGATTGCCGCGCATTTTGACGAAACCGGCGAATTTCCGCTTGAGACGATCAAGAAGATGGGCGCGCTCGGCCTGATGGGCATCGAAGTGCCGGAAGAATACGGCGGTGCGGGCCTGGACACACTGGCCTATGTGCTGGCGATGATCGAAATCGCCAAGGCCGATGTGAGCCACAGCACGATCATGTCGGTGAATAATTCGTTGTATTGTCACGGGATTCTGAAATTTGGCACAGAAGAGCAGAAGCGCAAATACGTGCCGCCGATTGCAACCGGCAAAGCGATCGGGGCTTATTCGCTGACCGAGCCGATGAGCGGCTCCGACGCGGGTACGATGAAGAGCCGCGCCGTGCGCGACGGCGATCACTATGTGATCAACGGGCGCAAGAGTTGGGTGACCTCCGGCCCGGTGGCTGAATATGTCGTCTTGTTTACAATGACTGCACCCGAAAAAGGGCACAAAGGCATCACGGCGTTTATTATCGAGGCTGACAAGCCCGGTTATATTCGCGGCAAGAAAGAACCCAAGTTAGGTATTCGCGCCTCAGCCACGTCCGAGATTGTGTACGAGGACTATCGGGTGCCGGTGGAAAATCGACTGGGCGAAGAGGGCGAAGGCTTCAAGATCGCGATGACGGTGCTGGATGCCGGGCGGATCGGGATTGCGTCGCAAGCGTTGGGCGTGTCGGAAGCGGCCTTCGAGGCGGCCGTGAAATACGCCAAGGAGCGCGAGGCGTTTGGTCAGGCCATCGGGCAATTTCAGGGCATTCAGTGGATGCTGGCCGATATGAA
The DNA here is from genome assembly GCA_017999195.1 of Thermoflexales bacterium. Taxonomy (GTDB): domain Bacteria; phylum Chloroflexota; class Anaerolineae; order Fen-1058; family Fen-1058; genus JAGOBP01. The sequence goes on along the minus strand of JAGOBP010000008.1, from coordinate 6,234 downwards.
GACGCGCATCGAAGCGGCGCGTTTGTTGATCTGGAATGCGGCCTTGGCGAAAGAGCGCACCAAGCACGAGGGCGGCCGCTATAGTCTGGAAGCGAGCATGGCTAAGTTGTATGCCAGCGAGACCGCGATGTGGGTGACGGAGAAAGCGGTGCAGATTCACGGCGGCATCGGCTACAGCAAAGAACTGCCGCTGGAGCGCTACTTCCGCGATGCGAAGATCACCGAGATTTACGAAGGCACCAGCGAAATTCAGCGGCTCGTCATCGCGCGGAATGTGCTTGGATTGAAGTGACTAATGAACCACAGAGACACGGAGTCACAGAGATTACAAATACTCCGTGTCTCTGTGACTCTGTGGTTAGCAGGTGCATGTGAAACGACCATTGGGCGTAACTCTGGTGGTAGTCGCGGTGTTATTACTGGCGGCCTGGAATGCGGGGCAGGCGGCAGTGGCGGCGCAGCAGTTGAATTTCATGCGCGGCCTGGGAGTCGGCGTGCCGGGGGAGATTTTGATCGTGATCGGCGCGACGTGGGCGATCGGTTTTTGGGTCGCCACGTGGGGTCTGTGGCGATTGAAAGCCTGGGGGAGAAATTGGACGTTGATCGTCATTGTGGCGTATCAACTCCAGATGTGGATCCAGCGCTTCACCCTCGAACGCTCCTCGTATGAAATGCTAACGCGCCCGGCGGCTGTGGCTTTCTCGATCGGGAGTATTGCGATCGTGTGGTTTATCTTGTTTTTGCCGAAAATCCGGCGCGTATTTGTCACGCAACACGCACCTCGCAACACGGAGCAATCATGACGACCATTGATCCCAAGATTCAGCGGCTGCACGATTTGCGCGAACAGGCCAAGCAGGGCGGCGGGGCCGATCGGGTGGAGAAGCAGCACAAGCAGGGCAAACTGACCGCGCGCGAGCGGATCGATTTACTGCTCGACAGCGGCTCGTTCCGCGAACTCGATATGTTTGTCACTCATCGCTCAAACGACTTCGGCATGGGCGACAAGAAGTATCTGGGCGACAGTGTGGTGACCGGCTGGGGCACCATCGAGGGCCGGCTGGTGTACGTTTTTTCCCAGGATTTTACGGTGTTTGGCGGCAGCCTGAGCCAGGTGCACGCGCAGAAGATTTGCAAAGTGATGGACCTTGCGTTGAAGAACGGCGCGCCTGTGATCGGCCTCAATGATTCGGGCGGCGCGCGTATTCAAGAAGGCGTGGTGTCGCTGGGCGGTTACGCCGATATTTTCCTGCGCAACACCATGGCCTCCGGCGTCGTGCCGCAAATCAGCGCCATCATGGGGCCATGCGCGGGCGGCGCGGTGTATTCCCCGGCGCTGACGGATTTCATCTTCATGGTGAAGAACTCGTCATACATGTTCATCACCGGCCCGGATGTGGTGAAGTCGGTGACGCATGAAGATGTGACGTTTGAAGAATTGGGCGGCGCGGCCGTGCACAACAGCAAGAGCGGCGTGGCTCATTTTGCGATGGACAGCGAAGCCGATTGTCTCTTCATGATCCGACGATTGCTGGGTTATTTGCCGCAGAATAATCTGGAAGATCCCCCGTTTATCAAAACGGCCGATGATCCGCTGCGCATGGAAGAGGCTCTCAACTCGATCGTGCCCGACAACCCCAACAAGCCGTATGATATGAAGGAAGTCATTCAATATATCGTGGATGACGGCACGTTTTATGAAGTGCAAGAAAATTTCGCGATGAACATCATCGTGGGGTTTGGGCGCTTGGGCGGTCACAGCGTGGGCATTGTGGCGCAGCAGCCGCAAGTGCTGGCGGGTGTGCTGGACATCGACGCGAGTGAGAAGGCCGCGCGCTTCATCCGCTTCTGCGATTCGTTCAATATCCCCATCATCACCTTCGAGGATGTGCCGGGCTTCTTGCCGGGTGTGGCGCAGGAACACGCCGGTATCATCAAATCGGGCGCGAAGTTGCTATACGCCTACTGCGAAGCGACCGTGCCCAAGATCACCATCATCACGCGCAAGGCGTACGGCGGTGCATACGACGTGATGAACTCCAAGCACATTCGCGGCGACTTGAACCTGGCGTGGCCCAGCGCCGAAATCGCGGTGATGGGGCCGGAGGGCGCGGTCAACATCATCTTTCGCAACGAGATCAAAGCGGCGGCTGATCCGGTGGCGAAGAAAGCCGAACTCGTGGCGATGTACCGCGAGAAGTTCGCCAATCCGTATGTGGCGGCGGAGTGGGGTTACATCGACGACGTGATCGAGCCGAAAGAAACGCGCCCGCGCCTGATCAACGCGCTGGAAATGCTGCAAAACAAGCGCGATACGAACCCGCCCAAGAAGCATGGGAATATTCCATTGTGATATTTAACCGCAAAGACGCGAAGGCGCAAAGAAGAATCTTCGCGCTCTTTGTGCCTTTGCGGTTAATCTTTGTTTAGCCAAGGGATTATCATGTTCAAAAAAATTCTCATCGCCAATCGCGGCGAGATCGCCGTCCGAATCCTGCGGGCGTGCCACGAACTGGGTATTCAGACGGTCGCGGTCTACTCCGAGGTCGATCGTAATGCGCTGCATGTCCGATATGCAGACGAAGCCTACTTGATCGGCCCCGCGCCCTCGCGTGAATCGTACTTGCGCGCCGACAAGATTTTGGAAGTTGCCAAGCAATCGGGCACGGATGCGATTCATCCCGGTTATGGTTTCCTCGCCGAGCGTGAAGACTTTGCACAGGCGTGCGAAGATAAGGGCATTATTTTCATCGGGCCGAAGCCGTCGGCCATCGCGGCGATGGGCGATAAGGCCGTCGCGCGCGCGACCGTGCAAAAAGCGGGCGTGCCCGTCGTCCCCGGCACGGAAGGCGAAGGCGGCTTGCACGACGACGAGATCATGTCCATCGCGCCCTCGATCGGTTTTCCGTTGTTGATCAAGGCGACGTCAGGCGGCGGCGGCAAAGGCATGCGGCGCGTCGAGAATATGGAATCATTGCCCGGCGCGTTGGCTTCGGCGCGACGTGAAGCCGAATCGGCCTTCGGTGACGGCTCCGTTTACCTGGAGAAATTGGTGCAAGGTGCGCGCCATATCGAGATTCAGTTATTGGCTGATTTGCACGGCAACGTCATTCACCTGGGCGAACGCGAGTGCTCGATTCAACGTCGCCATCAGAAGATCATTGAGGAATCACCGTCACCGGCCGTCGATGCCGATCTGCGCGAGCGCATGGGCACGGTGGCCGTGAAGGCGGCGCAAGCCGTCGATTATCACAGCGCCGGCACGATCGAGTTTCTGCTCGATAAACAGGGCAATTTCTTCTTTCTTGAAATGAACACGCGCTTGCAGGTCGAACATCCCATCACCGAAACGGTGACGGGGGTCGACATCGTGAAAGAGCAGATTCGCATTGCGCGCGGGCGGGCGATGCGCTTGAAACAGCGCGACATCAAGCAAAAGGGCTGGGCGATTGAATGCCGCATCAA
>JAGOBP010000008.1:0-2759 GCA_017999195.1 Thermoflexales bacterium | reverse complement strand
GTTCAATAACTTCATGCCGTCGACCGGCAAGATCACGCGGCTTGATCGGCCCGCCGGTCCCGGCGTCCGCATCGATAGCGGCTTGTATGAAGGCTTCGAGATCACGCCGTACTATGACTCGCTGATCGGCAAGTTGATCTGCTGGGGTGAATCGCGCGCGGAGGCGATTCTGCGCATGCGGCGCGCGCTGTCGGAATATCGCATCGTCGGCGTGAAGACCAACATCCCGTTCCACCAAGCGATGATGGCGAGTCACCGTTTCTTCGCCGGACACTTCGACACGACCTTTGTGGAAGAGCGCTTCTCGATGGAAGAAGAAACTTCGCCGGAAGATGAGCGCGTGGCCGCGTTGATGGCGACCCTGGTCGCGCATCATCAAGGCCAACAGGCGACGCAAGTGGTGCGCCGCAACGAACGCGATACCAGCAACTGGAAGTGGGTCGCCCGCTGGGAGCGAATGCAACGATGAGATACGCGACGACCATCAATGATCACACGTACGTGATCGAGATCAATCGGGACGGCGAAGTAACGATCGATGGGGAAACCAGCTCGATCGATTTGCGCGCCATCGACGAAGTCACTTATTCATTGTTGATCGAGCATCGTTCGCATGAGGCGTTGATCGAATTGGCCGGCGACACCATGAACGTGCTGCTGAACGGTCGCTTGTATGGCGCACAGGTGCAGGACGAACGCGCGCGGCGACTGACGCAAGCCAGCAGCGGCGGCACGCACAGCGGCGAGGTGCAGATCAAGTCGCCGATGCCGGGCCTGATTGTGGCGACGCCCGTGAGCGAAGGCGAGACCGTCAAGAAAGGCCAAACCGTCATCGTGCTGGAATCGATGAAGATGGAGAACGAACTCAAGGCCCCGCGCGACGGCACGGTGGCCGCCATCAAAGTGACGCCGCGCCAGAACGTGGAACAGCATCAGGTCTTGGTGATTTTGACGTAACCGTGATGTCAATCACCGTGATTGACGCCGATTATCACTTGCTGATCATCACGGCTGGCGGGACAATAGAACTAAATCTGCCGTCACGAAAGATGATCTATGGCTAAGCCCGAAACTCAACGCAAACCTCGATTTGTAACTTCTTCCGATAGCGAACTCAAGCCGTATTACACCGCAGCCGATGTCGCCGCCGATACCGATCGGACGTTGGGCGCACCCGGTGAATTTCCGTATACGCGCGGCGTGCAGCCCACCATGTATCGCGGTCGCTTCTGGACGATGCGGCAATATGCCGGTTACGCCAGTGCGGCGGAATCCAATCGCCGTTATCGCTTCCTGCTCGATCAAGGGCAGACGGGTTTATCGGTCGCCTTCGATCTGCCCACGCAGATCGGTTACGATGCCGATGATCCGATGGCTGAAGGCGAAGTGGGCAAGGTCGGCGTGAGCATCTCGTCGATTCACGACATGGCGACGCTGTTTGATCAGATTCCGCTGGGCAAGGTCAGCACCAGTATGACGATCAACGCGCCCGCGTCGGTGCTGCTGGCGATGTACATCGCGGTGGGCAAGCGGCAGGGTGTGGAGCCGAAAGAACTGCGCGGCACGATTCAGAACGACATCTTGAAAGAGTATATCGCGCGTGGCACGTACATTTATCCGCCCGGCCCGGCCATGCGCTTGATCACGGACATCTTCAAGTACTGCACGCTGGAAGTGCCGCACTGGAACACGATCAGCATCAGCGGCTATCACATCCGCGAGGCGGGTTCGACCGCCGTGCAGGAAGTGGCCTTTACGCTGGCGAATGCGATTGCGTATGTGCAAGCTGCGATTGATTCCGGCCTCAACGTGGACGACTTCGCGGGGCAACTGTCGTTCTTCTTCAACGCGCACAATAATTTCCTCGAAGAAATTGCCAAGTTCCGCGCGGCGCGGCGGCTGTGGGCAACCATCATGCGCGATCGTTTTGGGGCGCAGAAAGCCAACTCGCTGAAGTTGCGCTTCCACACGCAGACGGGCGGCTCCACGTTGACGGCGCAGCAGCCTGAAAACAACGTGGTGCGCGTGACGCTGCAAGCCTTGGCGGCCGTGATGGGTGGCACGCAATCGCTGCACACCAACTCGCGCGATGAGGCACTGTGGTTGCCCACCGAAGAGAGCGTGCAGATCGCGTTGCGCACGCAGCAGATTATCGCGCATGAATCGGGCGTGGCCGATACGATCGATCCACTCGCGGGATCATACGTCATCGAACATCTCACGGATGAGATCGAACAACAAGCAATGGCGTACATCAACCGCATCGATCAGCTGGGTGGCGCCCTGCGGGCCATCGAGGCCGGCTTCGTGCAAGGCGAAATCGGCGATGCGGCTTACGCGTATCAACGCGCTGTCGAGCACAACGAGCAGATTGTGGTCGGCATGAATCAGTTCCAGACGCAGGCCGATCTGCATCTATCGCGCCTGAAGATCGACACGTCAATCGAGACCGAGCAGCGCCGGAAATTGGCTGAATTACGGCAAAAACGCGACAACTCACGCGTGAGCGAACTGCGCACGCAACTCGAAGGCGCGGCGCGCGGCACCGATAACTTGCTGCCTTACATCGTCGCGTGCGTCGATGGTGAAGTGACGCTGGGTGAAATTTGCAATACCCTGCGCGGCGTGTTTGGTGAGTATCAACCCAACGTGGGAATCTGATCTAACGAGTGACGAGTGACGAGTGAGCGTAGCCTCTCACTCGTCACTCGTCACTCATCACTTGGAGATAAGATGAGTGTGAAGCGGATTGATCACAT
>JAGOBP010000304.1 GCA_017999195.1 Thermoflexales bacterium | reverse complement strand
CGTCTCGTTCTGGACCGTGGACTCGCTGGAAGCCATGAACATCATCACGTATGGCGGCCAGTACATGACGCAATATCCCATGCACATTTATCCCGGCTGGCTGCGCTCGATCTTCACCTTCGTCATTCCGATAGCCTTTCTGAATTACTATCCAACGCTGTGGCTGTTCGGCAAAGCCGATCCATTGGGCGGCCCGGCCTGGCTGGCCTTTCTTTCGCCGTTTGTGTGCTTGGTCGTGTTCGCAATCGGCGTGCGCTTCTGGTGGTTCGGCGTGCGGCATTACACCTCCACTGGAACGTAATCGGACACGGTATAGTGACCACCGGGCATCGGTCGCAGGAGAAAAGTATGAGTCGGGACATCAAACGCACGTTAGGTTGGGCGGGCTTGTTGATCGGCACATTAGCGATCGTCATGGTGGCGAATCAACTCATCCAGTTCGCGCAGTTTGCACGCAGCCTGCATCCCGTGGCGGGCGACGTGGTCTCGATCGGGTTGGTGGCGCTGGCCGGAGCAACCGTCATCACGCCGATCGTGATCATCGTACGGTTACCCAAAGCGCTCGTGCCGCCTGTCGAATCCGATCACGCCGCCGTTGAAGTGTATCAGAATCAACTGCGACAACGCTTGAGCACCAATCCCAATCTCAGCGCCAACCCGATCGATCTGAGCGGCGAAACCGGCCTGAAAACAGCCTTGCAACTGTTGGACGCCCGCGCCGAGCAACTCACCCGGCAAGCGGCCTCCACCACGTTTGTCAGCACGGCCATCTCGCAGAACGGCCGCCTGGATGCGATGATGGTGCTGGCGACACAGACGCGGCTGGTCTGGCAGATCGCACAGTTGTATCAGCAACGCCCGCACTGGCGCGAACTACTGAACCTGTACAGCAATGTCGCGGTGACCGCGCTGCTGGTCAGCGAGATCGAAGACCTGGACATCAGCGAACAAATCGAACCGATTGTGGCCTCGGTCCTGGGCAGCGGCGTTGTCGGCGCGGTACCGGGTCTGGGCACGGTCGCCGTCAACATTCTGACCAACTCCTTGATCGAAGGCACCGCCAACGCTTTCCTTACGCTGCGCATCGGCAGTGTGACGCGCCAGTATTGCGGCGCATTGACCCGCCTGGACAAACGCCTGGTACGCCGCTCGGCAACGGTGGCCGCCGCGGCCCTGCTGGGCGCCATCGTGCGCGAGTCGGCCGGCGTGGTCAGCAAAGCCATCCTCAAGGCCGCCAGTGATGTCGGCACGCGCGGCGCGGCAGCGGCCAAAGACGGCCTTGCCAAAGGGCTGCAGAAGATCGTGGGGCGAACCGCACCGTAATCAATGCGCTTTAAGATCAGGTATAATGTCGCCATCTTACTCACTCAGAATGGACCTCACCTCATGCCGCACTTATTGATGTTTATGCGCGCGGGCGGTTGCCCGGATCAGGCCACGGCCAAACGTTGTCTGGACGAATTCAAGATCAAACCGATCGAAGTCAACATCTCGCGCGACGCCGACGCCGCCGAGCAGTTGATGAATTTGGCCGGTTGTCTGGCCATTCCAACCTTTGTCGTAACCGACGGGAACAACCAACCGATCGAGCCGCCCCGCCCGATGGAGCCGCGCCGCTCGGTGCGCAACGTCGATCGCGGGTCGATCATCAGTGAACCCACGCGTGACGGGTTGCGCGCCTTTCTGATCCGCCACGGATTTCTGGCCACATGACCGTCAGCCAACAGACCATCGCCATTGAAGGCCGCAGCGCCAAGTTCTGGCTGGGCGGCACGGGCAAACCGCTGGTGCTGCTGCACGGCGGACTGGGCGATGCGCGCCAGCACTGGCAACCCACTTTCGAGGCGTTGGCCGATCGGTTTCAAATCCTCGCGCCGGACTTGCCCGGTTTCGGTGTTAGTGATCCATTGCCCATGCCGGGCTATCAATCGTACTTAAGCTGGATCACGTATCTGCTGGAACTGCTCAACATCGGCGGACCGATTGCCTTGATGGGCAATTCCTTTGGCGCGACACTGGCCCGTCTGTACACCGCTGAAAATACCAGCTACGTTGCCCGTCTGGTGCTTGTCGACGGCGGCAACATCGTCGACGCCAACGGCTGTTTGCGTGCCTTGTTTCGCGTGCCCGGCGTGAATAACCTGATCTTCGGCCTGGGGCGTCGCATCGGCTATTCGACGCGCAGCCTGAAACTGGCGATCAAAGATGAAGCGTTGTTGACGCCGGACTTTATCGCCAATGCCCGCGCCGCCTCACATGGCTTCGTCGCCGCCATGAAGCAGATCGGCTTGTCCAGCACGCCGTCGCTGCGCACCCCCACCTGTCCCACACTCGTCGTGTGGGGCGAAGCCGATCGGTTGAGCCTGCCGGTCGCCGGTAAACAGATCGCCGCCGAAATTCCGGGCGCTAAATTCAACCTCATTCCCAACGCCGCACATCTGCCTCAGATCGAACAACCGGCGGCTTTTCACGCGCTGGTCGGCCCCTTTTTAAGTGGAAAATAAGCCGCGCAATCGCCCGTGGTAAAATGATGCACCCGCAGGGTATCGCCCAGCGCTGACCCTATTTCACTGGGAAAAACAAGGAGAAGTATGAAACTGAGATTGATCTCGCTGATCGCTTTACTGGGCTTGTTGATAAGTGCTTGCGCGCCCGCCGCAACGCCAGCGCCGACCGCGCCGGCGGCACCGGCCGCACAACCCACCACCGCCCCCGCTCAACCGACCGCCGCGGTGCCGCCCCCCCCGGCCGGTACGCCCGAACCGACGCCGGATTTCGAGAAGATCGTCAATCCGCAGCCGGAAGACTGGAAGTATGGCCCCGATGGCGCGGCCGTGACCTTCATCGAGTGGGCGGATTTTCAATGCCCTTACTGTTCCGAGGTTGCGCCGCTGTTGAAGAAGTTGGCCGACGCTTACCCCAAGGATGTCCAGATCGTCTATCGACACTTCCCGCTGCCCACACATGACAAATCAGTGATCACCGTCGAGGCCGCCGAAGCGGCCGGTGCGCAAGGCAAGTTCTGGGAAATGGAAAGCCTGCTGTTTGAGAAGCAAGCCGATTGGACCGACCAAACCGAAGCGGACATCCGCGCCACGCTGACCAAGTTTGCCGAGCAGATCAACTTGGACGTCAAGCAGTTCAACGCCGATCTGGATGCGGGCAAATATAAGGGCAAGGCCACGTCGGCGCAGGCGCTGGCGCAGCAATTGGGCCTGCCGGGCACGCCGTTCCTGCTCATCAATCAGCAGCCGTGGCCGCAGGATATGTCGTACCTTGTTTACAGCAACCTCGAAGGCATGGTGAAGTTCTTTGCCGAATTGCCCAAGAAGCAGTTCAAGCAAGCGCCGGACATGACGATCGACAAGGCCAAGAGTTACACGGCCACGATCAAGACCGACAAGGGCGACATTCAGATCAAGTTGCTGACCGACAAAGCGCCCGTCGCCGTCAACAATTTTGTCTTCCTGGCGAAGGCGGGCTGGTACGATAACGTGCCCTTCCATCGCGTGTTGGAAGGTTTCATGGCGCAGGCCGGCGATCCCAGCGGCTTAGGGTTCGGCGGACCAGGCTACGTCTTTGACAACGAAGTCACCGGCATCAAGTTCGACAAAGAGGGTCTGGTGGCGATGGCCAATGCCGGCGTTCAAGACGGCAAAGGCACCAATGGCAGCCAGTTCTTCATCACCTTTGGCGCGACGCCGCAACTGGACGCGGCCGATCCGGCCAAGGAAGCCAACTACACCATCTTCGGTGAAGTGAGCGGCGGCATGGACGTCGTCAAGGCCATCACTCTGCGCGATCCGCAACGGACGCCGGAAGTGACACCGACGATGATCAAGTCCGTGACGATTGAAGAGAAGTAGTTTTCCAACAACTGCGAGTGTACAATCAGACCGTGTTGCGTGTTGCGTGATTCGTGTTTCACGCCACACGCAACACGTTTAAGGACGGCTCATGTCCATCTTTCAAGCCATCATTCTGGGCCTGGTGCAAGGCCTGACCGAATATATTCCCGTCAGCAGTTCAGCGCATCTGGTGTTGGTGCCCTGGCTGCTGGGCTGGACGTTTACGCCCAAAACGGCCTTCGTCTTTGACGTGCTGGTGCAATGGGGCACACTGGTGGGCGTGCTGATCTATTTCTGGCGCGACATCTGGGCTATTGTGCGCGGCGTCATCACCGGCCTGATCCAGCGCAAACCGTTCGGCACGTTTGAAGCGCGCCTGGGTTGGTTTGTCGTGCTGGCGACGATTCCCGCCGTGGTGGTGGGTCTGGTGTTGAAGGACTTCTTCGAGCAGATTTTCAGCGATCCCAAGGCGGTGGCCGCTCTGCTCTTTCTAACCGCGGCGATTCTGATCGCGGCCGAACGGCTGGGGCAGCGTCAACGCCGGCTCGAATCGATCACGGCCTCGGACGCGATGTCGATCGGGGTGTGGCAGGCGCTCTCGATCTTGCCCGGCGTGAGCCGCTCTGGGTCGACCATTGCCGGCGGTATGTTGCGCGGTCTCGATCGGCCTGCGGCCGCCCGTTTTAGTTTTCTCATGTCGATCCCGGCGCTGCTGGGCGCGGGTGTGCTGGCCATCAAAGACTTGGTCGACACACCTAATTTAGCCGACACGCTCGGCCTGCCGATCGTTGTCGGTTTTGTCGCCGCAGCCATCAGCGGCTATCTGTGCATCCGCTGGCTGCTGGGCTTTCTGCAAAAGCACAGCCTGACCGCTTTTGCCGCGTATTGTGCCGCTTTCGGCGCGCTCTGCCTGATTGTCGGGCTGGTGCGCGGCTAAACCTCGCGCTTAGTCAATGCTTACTCGTCACTCGTCAATCGTCCTATTGTTTGCGGCGCTGATTGCGTTGTCGACGGCCTGTGCCCCAACGCCCGAAGTGACCCGGACGCCCGTCCGCCTGCGGCTGGGCGACGCGGCCGATGAGGCCACCGTGCTCAATCGGTTGTTGGAGACCTACGCCCAAAATCACGATTGGGTATCGTTTGTCAACGATCCACTGTCAACCGACGAGGCGATCAACCGCGTGCGCAACGACCATCTTGATCTGGCGCTCCTGCCGGTATCGCCCGACCAGTTAGGCATCCGCCTGTGGACCAGTGGTCTGGCGTATGATTCGCTCGTCATCGTGGTGCATCCCAACAACCCGATCGGCAATCTGACGCTGAACGAACTACGCGACATTTTTCAGGGCCGCACTTTCGATTGGACGCCGTTTGGCGGCACAGCCGAAGTGATTCCCGTCAGCCGCGAAGCCAGCTCGATCGCCCGTCAATTGTTTGAAGAACGCGTCATGACCGGGCGGGCCGTGACCCAAAATTCGGTGCTGAAATCGTCGGCGCTTGACGTGGTCAACTATGTCGCGGCTACGCCGGGCGCGATCGGCTATGTGCCGATCAGTCAGGTGGGGGCGAATGTCAAAGTGGTCAGCCTGGACGGCGTTACACCCGGTCCGGCCACGGCGGCCAACGGGCAGTATGCGCTGTCAGCGCCCCACTATCTGAT
>JAGOBP010000303.1 GCA_017999195.1 Thermoflexales bacterium | reverse complement strand
CCTGCATTTCCAGCGGCAGCGCGTCCACTTCTTCCAAGTGCAGTGTGCCCGTATGCGCCAGTTCAAATTTACTGGGCTGCCCCTGCGCGTTAGCGCCGCGAAACGCCCCGCCCTCATAGCCCAAAAACTCGCTGACCACCAGGTCGCGCGGCAAAACGCGGCAATTGACGTTGACAAACGGCCCTTCCGCGCGGGCACTTTCATTGTGGATGGCGCGTGCCACCACGCCCTTGCCCGTGCCGCTTTCGCCGGAGATCACAATCGGGGTCTGGCTGCGCGCCGCGACCTGCGCTTGCCGCCGCACCTGATTGATAATGTTCGATTCGCCGACGAAGTCCGCCAGTGTGTACGTCGAGCGTGTGCCGACCATGCGCTGCACCAGACGGTGAACTTGCTCGATGCGGCGCAACGTCAGGATGCAGCCATCAACGGCATTGTCGCCTTCGCGCCGGATGGGAAACAGGCTGATCAAACAACCAATCTGCAAGCCCTTCACTTGAAAAATGACTTCGCTATCGGTGACCGATTGTTGATTGCGCCGCGCCTGCTGCACCGCTTCCGGCAGATCCACATATTCACTTAAAGGCCGCCCGCCAACCGCCGAGAATTTCAGATTCAGAATCTGCTCGGCTTGCACATTCATGTGCGTAATCACGCCGTCGTTGTCGCAGACCAACAGCCCGTCCGAGATCGCCTCTAGCGTGGCCGTCAACTGGGTGCGCTGCGCGTTGACTTCGGCAAACAAGCGATCGGCCTGCACTTGGACTTCGATGGCACGCGCGGCCGAATGCACCACCGCCAACGTATGCACATCGCTATTGCGTACCATCCCGACCATGCCCAGAATCCCGATCGGATGCCCATCCGAGTTGTAGATCGGCGCGGCCGACGTGCTCAAGGCATGAAAGCGTAAGAAAAAATGCTCGGCGCCCACCACCTGCACCGGGCTGCGCTCCCACAGGGCCAGACCAAAGGCATTCGTGCCCGCGTGACCTTCATCCCAATATGCGCCCGGCATAATGCCCAGTTTTGAGACCTGCGTCAACACATCGGGATCGCCCAGCACTTCCAGCACACACGCCGACGCATCCAGCAAAACGACGACATAGCCTGAGCCTTCAACGAGTTGGTAAATGTCTTCCATCGTCGGCCGCGCAATGGCGATGAGGTTGAAAAGTTTGATGCGCAGCGATTGCAGCGAAGTCTCGGACAGGCGCGGCAGATCGCCGGCCGTGTTGGGATTATTCTTCGGCACGCAGCGCCGCCACGACATGCCCACCAACGGATCGATCGCCGGAGGCAGCGCGCCGCCGTCGACGAATTGCCGCCAATCGGCGTACAGACGATGAAAATCGATCGGGTATCGGACAGATTGCATGGCTCAACTCGCGTGGATTACAAGACAGCGAAGAGTATAGCCGTTTCCGTATCAGCGAGCAAGCGCCCGCCCGATTGTTCTACGCGGCGTCCGCGGCCCGATACATCACGATCAGCCGAATCCGGAACAATCGGGTGAAGAACTTGCCCAGCTCATATTTTGACTTCAACGCGCGGGGTAAATCATTGGCCGTGACTGTTCGAAAGCCGAATTTGCTGTAGTACGGTTCTCGAAACGCGAGGCAAAACAAATACAATGGGCCATGCTCGCGCACGATGAGGGCGTTGATGAGCGCCGCGCCCACACCCGTCTGGCGTTGATCGGCTGCCACAGCCAACGATCCCAATTCACGCGCACCCGGATACGGCTTGATCTGCCCGATGCCGATGATGCGCCCGCTGGCTTCCGCCACCAGAAAATTCTCCCAGTGCACATTCAGCGGATCGAGCCGTTCAGCACGGATCATCGATCGGATGGTGGCGACTTCTTCGGCGCGGGCGGGTCTGATTTGAAAATCACTCATCCAGTGGCCCTTTGCCCAGCATTGCGTACTCACGGTATTTCTCGAAGCCGAATTTGGCGTAGAAGTCGGTCAGGCTGGTCCAGTCGATCACGCAGCCGTCGATGCCGCGTGACTGCAAGTGACGCAGGGCCGCATCGACAACGGCCAGACCGTAGTTTTTGCCGCGCGTATCACGACTCACACCCAACGGTCCCGCCTGCCCCCACGGGCGCGGCAAGCGATGCATGAAGAAGCGCTCGATGGGCCGCTCCGAATCTTCAAACGTCATGCGGCAAAAACCATCGACGCCGCGCGCGGTGATGAGCAGCATGTAATCGGCCAGGCGGCCGCCTTCGCGCAAAAACTCCTCAAATTCAAAGTGCCACCGCCCCGGAAATTCACGCTGAAAGAACGTGCGCAGCGCGGCCTCGTCGCCGGGTTGGCCGGGCCGCAGTTCTGCCTCGACGGTGATGGGCAACGGCTGATAATCGATCAAACGGCGAGCGACATCCCAATCAAACTGATCGCCGGTGTAACCGCGTTTCTCAAAGAAGGCGCGCGTCCCCAACTCGATGGGCAATCCCGGCGAAAACGGCCGCAAACTGCCGCCGAGGCGAATGTGCTGTGCGCCTCGCTCGTTCAACGTCGCTTCGGCCCACGCCAGCAAGGCCCGGCCCACACCCTGATGTTGATGCTCCGGCCGCACGGCGAGGGCATCGATCCACGCGGGCCGCTGGGCTTGATCCAGATCAATCGAGGCGAGGACAAACCCGATGGCCTGGCCGTTATCGACGGCGACTTGTCCTGTTTGAATCACACCCGGTGTCTGGCGCAAATTAAAATCGACGAAACGCGCATTGATGGCCAGATCAGCGCCGCACGCGGCATTCCAGATTTCGACGAGATGCGGGCTGTCACTGAACTGAAGAGTTTGAAAGTCCATGTAAAACCAACCTTATTGATCCATGCAGGCAATGAGGGCGACGCCGTGATCGTTGTGCTCGGTGGTGGCTATTCTAGCATTGTCACGGTTGTGACTTGGCAGGCTGAGCCAGTTTGGGTTCAGCGCCGAGGGTGTCCCGGCCACAGCGCCATGTCCGGTAGGACTTTGCCGCCCGGGAAGCAGTTGAGTGCAGCAGGTATGGACCACTGGCGGTCAGTATACGCCAAGAAATCGAGATGTCAAACAAGATCCGCGACGAAAACTCAGGCGAGCCTGCGTGCTAAAACACACGCAGGCTCGCGCTGGCCCGATTGTCCGCCGCCGCTACTTTCGCATCAGCGGCAGATACAGATTGAAATACTCCGTCTCAAAATGCCACGTATAGTTCGCGGTCAACGCCTGCCCGATCGCATCTTTGACGCCCGTCGTGACCGTGGCCGTATAAGTCATCATGCGGCGCAGCGGTTCCAGCGGTGCGAAGCGTGCGGCGCGCTGCGCCACATCGTAGACCACCAGCCCGTTCAAGCGATGCCCCGTCTGATCGACCACGACCAGCGTCTGCGTCGTCAGCGTGGTCGCGCTGATGGGCTTGGAGAATTGCAGCCAGATCGACGGCAGATACGGCCCGCCGCTGGTGCCCGGTGTCAGATAGACCGGCACTTTCTTGGCGCGACTGATCGGCTCGGTAGCGATGACTTTCAGCGGCGACAGGTCGTTGCCCGGCTGCACCGCGATGATCACCTCAGCGGGTGAACTGTCGTTGACGCCATCGCTCACCGTGAACGTCAAACGATCAAGCCCCTCGAAACTCAGCGCGGGCGTGTAAGTCAACGTCGGTGCGAGACCGCTGATCGCCCCATTCGTGGGAACATCGATCACGTGATAGATCAGCGGGGTGGCTGAACCCGACGAGCCACGCAGCGTAAAGGTAACGGGCACACCGCCGCGTGTTTCGATGTGTTGATTGTGGGCCGACACCGTTTCGATCAAGGTGACGACATCATTCGTAGGCGTCGTTTCCGGCACGCTGGGGAAGTACACCGTGGCCCGATTGATCAGCAGCGTCCCGCTGACTGTGTCCGCTGCGATGCGCGCGCTGAACGTCATCGATCCGCCCGTGTGTGAGATCACCGTTCCGACGGGCCACACGATGCGATCGGGCTGGGCAAGGTACGCGCCATTGTTGTTGATGTGAAGCGTTGCCTTATCGAGATACGCCGGTAGTTGATCGATCACATACACGCCGTAGGCTGTGCCTTCGCCCAAGTTCTCATACTCAACCGTATACGTGATCCACTCACCGGGCGCGGCGCGACTTGGCCCGTACAACGCATTGGGATCATGCGCGGTGCGGATTTCGATGTCCAGGCCGGGCGGCGGCGGAGTGCAGTCACCCGTGCGCAAGCAGCACTCCTCGCAACTCTCGCCCATTGCACACGGACTGTCTTCGTAGCCCCACAGGAAGAAACAATGCACTGTGTCGCACGTGTAGCGACGACGCGTGTTGATGCCCATTGCGCCATACAAGCCAAATTGTCCGCATTCAACCTTGTCGCCCGAGCAGACATAGTCGCCCTTCTTCGTCGGGTCGTTACAATCGGCCGCGCAATTGTACGTATCCACGGCGACGCCGATCCCTTCCACGTCCAGGGCCTTTTCGGCAATCGCCGTTGCGCACGCCGTGCATTCTTGGTTGCCGCCATACGCGGCGCAATCGGCGCAGGCTTGCGCGCTCTGCGCATCGCCAAACCAACTCAGATACTTGCCCAGCAGCCAGTTGGGCAAGTTGCCCAGCAGGCAGTTGCGAAAACACTGCCCCCACGTGGGATTGGTGCAGATTTCATTGGGGCCACACGGCTTCTGTACGACGTTGTTGAGCATGGGCGCAGTGTCCGCGTTCCAATCGCCCCAGTATGACCACGCGCCCGTTTCCAGACTGCGCGACCAACCGCCCGTGCGATTGTACGCGGACAACGTCGTGGGCGTGGTGTGCAGCACGAAGCGCCGCTCGTTCACGCGCCGCACCAGCACCACTTCACTGGGCCGCTGCGGATCGATCAACACCAGATCAAGACTGCTCGTGCCGGTGTTCAGCGTTTGCGTGTAGGCCGTGCCGTAAAACTTGAAGCCCTGCGTCAGCGCATCTTGATACAGGGCCAGCAAATCTGGATCGGTGAATAGCGTGGCCGAAATCTGGCTGCTGCTCAACGCGTGTTGATCGGTGATGGCCGTCGGCACAAAGTTCCAGTACGTATCCAGATTGACCGCGGGGTCGGGGAAGTTGCGCGCCACCAATCGGACGCTCACTTCCGTCATCAAGTGCGCGGGCAAGCCCCAGCGATACGTGGCCTGCGTGTACGCATCGAACGACTGGCCCGAGGCAAATTCGCCCAACTTCCACACCACCTGATTTTTCTGCGGCCAGCGCACGCCCGGCATGTCGCTGCTGGGCCGCGCGGTCGGCGGCGCGACGAAGACCATGCGGGTACTGCCGCCATAATCGGCCTGCTGCGGCAGCGTCAGGATGACGACAGCATCGTGCAGCGTTTCCGTAAAGGGATTGTAGGCATGCACACCCAGGTTGATCGTTTCACCGGGGCTGGCGCTGAGTGGCCCGTAGACTTTGACGATGATGGGCGTGAGGGTGGGCAACACGGGCGTTGTGGTCAGCCACGGTGTGTACACC
>JAGOBP010000302.1 GCA_017999195.1 Thermoflexales bacterium | reverse complement strand
GATCGGGTGGCGGAGGCCGATCGGGATTTTCACGCGACGCTGAAACGTGACATGTTGCGCGATCCGTTTTCAGTTGACGAAGAGGCCGCTATCGTGCGGGCGCTCGATCGCGCCTGCGCGCAAACCCTGAAAAAACAGCCCGATCACGCGGGGGTGTCGTTCTGGACGGATGCCGCGTTGCACTCGGCGGCGGGTACGGACACCATCGTGTTTGGGCCGCATGGCGCAGGCGCGCATGCCGTCGAAGAGTGGGTGGATTTGCAGACGGTGGAAGACGCGGCCTTGATTTACGCGCAGACCGCGTTGAGTTATTGTCGTTAAACGCATCCTTCGACTCCGCGCGGCGAACAAGAGAGCCGCTCCGCTCAGGATGCCTGTGTTGGCATGAGACACTGAAATTGAGGTTAAATGGGTAATCGTTCGGTTCTGTATGAATTCAATGTCGATCTGACGAGCGGCGACTGGGGCGTCAGCGTCCCGCTCGATCAAACCTTGATCGGCCCTGTGCAGTATGGCTGGGATCGGTTTCAAAAAGACCCCAACTCGCTGACGTTTGGCGGCGGCTTGCTGGCGGGTTCGCCTTTGCCGGGTACGCGCCGCATGATCTTCTGTGGTTACTCGCCGCAGTGGGAAGACTTCTATGTTTCCGCGTTGGGCGGCGCGATGCATGTCTTTCATCGCCTGGGCGTCAACTATGTGTGGCTGCGCGGGCAGTGCCCGACGGATTCGATCTTGATTTTGCGGCTGAAAGACGGTGAATACAGCGCCCGTCTGGAGCCGATTGAGCCGGAGAGCATCTGGCGCGGCTACACCGACGCGCAGGGCCGCACGTGGGAGGGCTTCTACGCGCTGCAACAGTACGCCTTTGAGAAATATCGCGGCGAGTATGACGCCGACCACTTTCGCATTCTGGCGACCGGCCCCGGCGCGCGGCATACGCCGACCGGCGCGATCGGCTCGAACCAAATTCGCAAGGGCGCGGTCAGCGCCATCGATGATTGGGCCGGGCGCGGCGGGCTGGGGTCGCGCTTGGTGCAGTATCATCACGTTGCGGCCATCGTCTTTGGTGGCGACTGGCAGGACCCCGCGCTGAAAGAGGCCAAGGAACTGGATGAATATTTCTTGCAACGCTTCGGCCAACGCGCCATCGCCGCGGACATTGCGTTGAGCCAGAAATATCGCTACGTGCCCGAATTTGAAACGGGCGGCACGTTCGGCGTGAATATGCATCAGGCCAACGATCAACTGTTCAGTTTCAATTACCGGTCGATTTATGCTGACGATGCCGAGCGGCTGAAGCAACATGACGACTTCATTCTTGAGCACTATCTCAAGCAATTCAATGCGGAGATTATCAAACCCCGACAGTTCGATCACTGCGGTGAACCCTGCGCCGTGGTATGCAAGAAATACAGCGGCGAATTCAAGAAAGATTACGAACCGTATGAAGCGCTTGGCCCGCAGTGCGGCATCTTCGATCAGCGCGCGGCCGAGCGGCTGAATAAAATGGTGGATACGCTGGGCCTCGATTCGATTCAGACGGGCGGCACGGTGGCGTGGATCATGGAATTGATCGCCGACGGGTTGATCGATCCGGCGGACTTTGGTTTGCCGATCGAGGGGCCGCGCTTTTTCGATCGGACGGTAGAGGCCGGACGGGTGTTTGTGAGTCGATCGGATCAGTTTGACCTCGTCAATGATTCGGCCTACAACGCCGATTATGCCTGCGCCATCCTCCAGATGATGCTCTTCAGCCCGGCGGGCGAGCCGTTTCGGCCGGGCCTGCGGGCGGCGGCCAACTGGCTTGATGCGAAGTATGGCATTCACTCGCTGGATCGGGCGGTGTTTGTGGCGCATGGCGAGACGGGCTGCATGGTGCCCAATCAATACTGGACGCCCGGCATGTTTGCGCCGATGCCGCTGATGGGCAAATATTTTTCCTATTACGAAAACAAGTTCATGCCGCCGCGCCAGTTAGGTCGCAAGAACGTGGAGCGCTTCGTGTATGAGTTGTATGCGGAAAACAGCGGCGCGTGCCGTTTCCATCGCAAGTGGGTCGAGGACATCATCGATGAGATCATTCTGTCGCACTTCGATCTGCGATTTGATTTTTGGCAGGATCAATTCGCCTTGGCCAAGGCCATTCACGATCACCAATCGGCGCGCGGCGTGAGGTGGGAGAGCGAGCGCACCGTGGACATTATTCACGGCTTTCTGGAGAAGTGGGAGCGCAACGGTCTGCGCGAACCGGAGTTGCTGCACTGGCTGGACAGATTCCGTGCGGATAAATGGCAGGCCGCGCGTGATTTCTGGCAGGAACTGTATGACGGGATGAGCGAGGCGTTTGCGCAAGGCTTCCCCGAACCGACCCGGTGAATCTTGAATGTGAGTCTGGCGGGCTGAGGTTGGCATGAGTGATCCATCAGTGTCGAATGTCAGCGGCGGCGTGGGCGTGACCGGCGAACACGTGGCGGTGGGCGGCGATGTCACCGGCCGCGATAAGATCACGCAAGTGCAGGGCGATGCCGTGCAGGGCGACAAGATCGTCAACTATGTGCAGCTGGATGTGCAGAAGTTGATGGAAACGCTCAAGCAAGCGCTGCCCGATGATGACCCTTTGCCCGCCGAATTGATTGATACCCTGCGCAGTTTTCGCGGTTTTCACGCCAAGTTGTATGAGTGGAAAGAAGTCCACAATGTGTTGAACGATGTGCTCTTTGTGTTCGATCAGTTCTCGCGCGAGGTGGAACGGCGCGATGCCAGCGGTCAGCCCGGCGATCTGCGCTCGCTGGCGCGGGCGTGGCGGCCGGTCAAGCAGAAGATCGATCTGTTGCGCGATGCCGCGGCCGCGCTGCAATACATCAGTCATCCGCTGGTCGAATCGGCGGCGGGGCGACAAGGACCGCCGTGGGTCATCGAGATTTTGTCGGCGGCTGATCGCCTGGTCGATCTGTTGGATGATGCCCAGATGAACTTTGAAGGTCTGTATGACGCGACTAATGCGCTGGGTGATGCCGCCGAAAAGCATATGTATCTGGCCGATAAAAAATTGCGCGAGACGGCGGGTGAGCTAAACGATCTATCCAATTTGCTGTTGGGGAGTCTGAGCGATGGCGCCATTTGACGAACTGCAGCGCGAACACGAACGACTGCTGGACAAGGCCGAAGCGGCCGATGTTTCCGAAGTGACGGCGTATATCGATCGGGCGCGGGCACAGTCGGCTCAGGTTGGCGACCCGCGCGAGCGCGATCAACTGCGCGCCAATCTGCGGTACTGGGCTTCATACGTGTATGATCGCAGCGGCACGTATCCCAGCACCACGCTGTTGCCGACGGCCATCGCCAAATCGATCGTTCCGCCGCCGATTCCTGGGCCGCACGAGGTCAAGCCGCCCACGCCAGCGCGTCCGATCGGGCTGTGGTTGGTGGCGGCGGCCGTGGTTGTCGCGGTGATGGTGTTGGCATTGACGACGGTATTGTCGCAAACGGCTGCGCCGCAGATCACGCTTGCGCCGCCGAGTGATACGCCGACGGCGACGATTGTGCCTTCCACGCCAACGCGCTTGCCCACCGCAACTTTTGTCCCGGCCGCCACTGCGACTCCTGCCCCTGCGCCCACCGTGACAGCCTTTGTGCCGACGGTTACACCTCTGCCGTCGGTCACAGCCGTGGCCTCGGCGGGCGACGAGCCGACGTTGGCGCCAACGCCGAAACCGACTGCGACGCTCGCGAGCCAGAAGCCCGCCACGCCGACCGGACCGATTGTGCCGCCAAATGCGTTGCCTCTGCAAGTCGATTATCGCGTGCTGACTTATGGCCCGTCGCCGTTTAATGCCGAGGCGTGGGTGATTCAACTGTCCATCTTAGCCAACGGCGGCGATGGCAACTATGTCTATTGGGTGGATGGTCAGCGTCTTGTCGATCCGTATCACATGTATGTAGTCGAAGGGATCGCGTGCCGATCAGCGACCGTTACACTCGGCGTTACTTCCGATGGGCAAGCTGCGCGTCGTGAAGTGACTTTGAAATCGCCATTAGCCAAATGCCAGTAGGAGTCATGATGACCGACGAAGCGAAGATCACACCAACCGATTTGAGCCATGCTGAAAAACTGATTGGACTTACGTTCACGCCGGGTGAACGCAAATTGATGTTACCGGCGGTGACCGATCAACGCGCCAACTATGCGGCCGTGCGCGCCATCCCGATTGAGAATGCCGTGCCCCCCGCGCTCGTTTTCGATCCGCGCTTGCCGGGTATGACCTTCGAGACCAAGAAGCGGCGCGCGAAATTCAGCCGGGTATCCGCGCCCAAAGTTTCGGCCAACTTGGATGAACTGGCTTTTCTCTCTGTGGCGCAGTTGGCGAAATTGATTCAGTCGCGGCAAATCACCTCGGTTCAATTGACCAAGTTGTATCTTGAGCGACTCAAGCGGTACGATCCGGTCTTGCACTGCGTCGTCACCTTGACCGAAGAATTAGCCCTAAAACAAGCGCGCAAAGCCGATCGCGAAATTGCGGCGGGGAATTATCGCGGCGTGCTGCACGGCATCCCTTATGGTGCGAAAGATTTGCTGGCGACGCGCGGCATCAAAACGACCTGGGGCGCAGAGCCGTATCGTGATCAAGTGTTTGACTACAACGCCACCGTGATCGATCGGCTGGAGGCAGCCGGGGCGGTGTTGATTGGCAAACTCACCGTCGGCGCACTGGCCTGGGGCGATGTGGGTTTAGATGGTGTGATGACGCGCAATCCGTGGAATATCGAAGAAGGCGCAAGCGGCTCATCGGCGGGTTCGGCTTCGGCGGTGGCGGCGGGCTTGGTGGCGTTTGCCATCGGCACGGAGACGCTTGGCTCAATTATTTCGCCGTGCACACGTTGCCGCGTCACCGGTTTGCGACCCACGTTTGGCCGCGTCAGCCGCTTCGGCGCGATGGCGCTGAGTTGGAGCATGGACAAAATCGGCCCCATCACGCGATCGGTGGAAGACGGCGCGATCGTGTTTGATGCCATCTACGGTCCTGATGACAAAGACTTCACCATCACCGATTATGCCTTTAACTACGATGCCGCGCTCGATGTGAAATCGCTGCGCGTGGGCTATGTGCATGGCGCATTTGATGTCGAACGGGACAATCAAGTGAACGATGAAACCTCGTTGGAAGTGCTGCGTTCGCTGGGGATCAACCTTATCCCGATCGAACTGCCTGATTTGCCGGTCGATAAACTGGAACACATCCTCATGGCGGAAGCGGCGGCGGCCTTTGATGATCTCACCCGCAGCAATGCCGATGATCAACTGGCACGGCAAGTGGCCGACGCTTGGCCCAATGTCTTCCGCGCCTCGCGCGTGATTCCCGCGGTGGAGTATGTGCAAGCCAATCGCGTGCGCACGCTGGCGATGCGGGCGATGCGTGATCTGATGGCGGACATCGATGTGTACGTTGCGCCGTCGTTTGGCAACAGCATCTTGATGTTGACCAATCTGACCGGGCATCCGGCGGTGGTGGTGCCCAATGGCGTCGATGCGG